>JAQUXG010000110.1 GCA_028692515.1 Kiritimatiellales bacterium
GGGTGGAACACGGCCTCCGGGCGCGTGTATTCGGTGGACTGGGCGACCAACCTGATGAACAGTTTCCAGGCATTGGAAACGAATATCCTCTGGCCTCAGGCGAGCTATACCGATACCGTGCACGACGTTGATTCCCGCAGTTTTTATCAAATCAATGTACGATTGGCTCCGTAATATGAAAATCATCGAGTCTCCTGAAGAGATGCAGAAGCAGGCGCGCCTGCTGATCCAATCCGGTGAGTACATTGCGTTCGTTCCAACCATGGGTTTTCTTCACGAGGGTCATCTCTCGCTGATCCGCCTCGCAAAAGAATACTCCGATACGGTGGTGGTCAGTATTTTTGTCAATCCGGCGCAATTCGGACCGAACGAAGATCTCGACGCCTATCCGCGCGACTTTGCGCGCGACGAAAAGCTCTGCCGCGAGGCCGGTGCGGATATCCTTTTCTATCCCACGTCTCAGAATATGTATCTCGACGGGCACAGCATGTGGCTCTCCGAAGAGTCTCTTTCCACGGTGCTGTGCGGCGCGTCACGCCCCGGCCATTTTCGCGGGGTCTGCACCATCGTCGCCAAGCTGCTGAACATCGTTCAGCCGGACTTTATGGTACTCGGCGAAAAAGATGCCCAGCAGTTGCGCGTTCTGCGCCGCATGGTGCGCGACCTGAATTTCGCCGTGAAGATTATTGCCGCGCCGACCGTCCGCGCGGCCGACGGCCTCGCGATGAGCTCGCGGAACAAATATTTGACGTCCGCTGAGCGCAAAGAGGCCGTTTGCCTTTTCCAATCCTTGGAAAAAGCGAAAGCGCTGTTCGCGGCGGGTGAGCGCGATGCCGAGACCCTCAAGGCGGCCGTGCGTGCAGTGATCGAAGCAACCTCCGGAAAGGTGGACTACATTGAACTCGTTGATGATGAGACGCTTCAGTCTGTCCAAACCTTGGAAAAACCTGCGCTGATTGCGCTGGCGGTGAAATTTTCCGGCGCGCGACTGATCGATAATACTGTACTTGCGCCGTGAATTTTTTGCGGTCCGGCAAATTAAAGTGAGATTTTGGAAAAATTTCCTTTAAACAATCATTCATCTCATTACATTGGTCGCCTTTAACGAGGGCGCGATGGCCGAGAGGTTAGGCACGGGTCTGCAAAACCTGCTAGAGCGGTTCAATTCCGCTTCGCGCCTCCAAATTTGAATAGAAGCTCATCGAAGGAGAAAGATATGTCCGTACCGAACGATCTGTATTATGCGAAGACACATGAATGGCTGCGAATCGATGACAGCACCGCTACGGTGGGGATCACGGATTTTGCTCAGAACCAGCTCTCCGACGTCACCTTTGTTGAACTGCCTGATGTAGGTCGCGAAGTCGAAGCCGGCGATGAAGTTGCTGTCGTCGAATCCGTCAAAGCCGCTTCCGACATCTATGCTCCGGTGGCCGGAACGATTGTGGAAGTCAATGGCGATCTCGAAGACTCTCCCGATATGATCAACGCCAGCCCCTACGATGCCGGCTGGCTTTTCAAAATCGAACTGCGCAAAGAGGAAGATGTTGATAACCTCATGAGCGCCGAAGAATACTCCGAATCCTGCGACGAAGAATAAGGACAGGAGTCAGGAAACAGGAATCAGGAGTCAGAGGGCAACGTGAGTTGCCCTTTTTTATTATGAAATCATGGGCTGTACAGTTTGAAGAGCCGGTGCCGTATCAGACCGGACTCGACCTCCAGCACCGGCTGCTTGCGGCGCGGCAGGCGGAACAGATTCCTGACACCGTTCTGATCCTTCAGCACACGCCGACCGTTACGCTCGGCAACCGTGGCCGCGATAACTATTTGCTCAAAACGCCGGAAGAATACAACGCACTCGGCATCGAGGTTTTTCATGCCGAGCGCGGCGGCGATGTCACCTATCACGCACCGGGTCAGTGGGTCCTTTACCCCATCATTTATCTCGGCGGCTCCGAGGCCGACTCGCACGGCTACCTTTGGAACCTTGAAGAAGTCGCGCTTCGCACATTGGCCGACTTCGGTATTCAGGGATTCCGTCGCGAAGGTAAAAACGGGGCCTGGACAGAGCAGGGCAAGCTGGCCGCCATCGGCTTCCGCCTGAAACGCTGGGTTTCCTTCCATGGCATGAGTTTTAATGTCAGCCTCGATCTGTCCGGATTCCGAACCATTGTACCGTGCGGACTCGTCGGCCAGCCGATCGCTTCCATGAAAACGATTCTGGGCGATGCCTGCCCGCCAATGGACGCCGTCCGCGACCGCTTGCTTGCCAACTTCTCCGAGGTTTGTAAACGAGACCTCGATGTTTTTCAGAGTCTTGACGCTTCGCCGATCAGCCGCATTCTGCGCTGATTTTCACCCCGACTTATCTTTTTTACAGGCCTGTAAAATGTCCATCAATGTAACTTGCGACTTTCTTTTCCTTTGCGTACCGTAACGATGCCGAGAATTTAAATTTTGTAGAACCATGTCAAAAAGCGAAAAGGAAACGGTATGGAAAGTTCAGTGATTCCTGGGATTTGGTGGATTGCTCCGATAGCGTCGATTTTGGCGTTAGGTTTTGCGGTCTATTTCTATAAGAAAATGATGGGTGCCAACGAAGGCAACGCCACCATGATCGAAATCGCGGGCCATGTCCGTGAAGGTGCAATGGCCTATTTGGTTCGCCAATACAAAGTCGTTGCGCTGGTATTTCTCGTCCTTCTTATTATTTTGCAGGCGCTGGCTTTCTTCGGTGTTCAGAACCCCTTCGTTCCGATCGCTTTCCTTACCGGCGGCTTCTTTTCGGGTCTCTGCGGCTTCATTGGTATGAAGACGGCGACTGCCGCTTCCTCGCGCACCGCGCAGGGCTGTTCCGAAAGTCTCAACCGCGGTTTACAGGTGGCCTTCCGCTCTGGCGCGGTCATGGGACTCATCGTAGTCGGCTTTGGTCTGCTCGATATCTGCATTTGGTACTGGGTGCTCGATAAACTGGTTTATACGGACACCAACATGACCAACGGATTGGTCAAATTCGGAATGACTTTTGTTCCGGCCGGTTGCACCGTCGTGGATAAACTGGTCGCCATGACCACCACCATGATTACCTTCGGCATGGGGGCTTCCACGCAGGCGCTCTTCGCCCGCGTCGGCGGCGGAATTTACACCAAGGCCGCAGACGTCGGCGCCGACCTCGTCGGTAAAGTCGAAGCCGGAATTCCGGAAGACGACCCGCGTAACCCCGCCACCATCGCCGACAACGTCGGCGATAACGTCGGTGACGTCGCCGGTATGGGCGCTGACCTGTACGAATCCTACTGCGGCTCCATTCTCGCCACTGCCGCGCTTGGCGCGGCTGTCGGTGCGCATCATGCCCTGAAAGCCATCAAAGCCGGTGGGTTTGAGAACGCTACGGCCGCGCTGTCCGCTGGCAGTGCTGATGTGCAGGCCGCAGTGCATCAGGCCATCGGTCTCGTCACCGCACCGATGGTTGTTGCCGGTGTCGGCACACTGCTTTCCATCGTCGGGATGTTCCTTGTTCGCTGTAAAGAAGGAGCCAGTCAGAAAAATCTGCTCAAGGCGCTGCTTACCGGCACGCTCAGCAGCTCCGTTTTCATCGTACTCGCACTCGTCGGCATGTGGCAGTTCGGCCTGATCGCCGGCGGCATCGTCCTCTCCGTCATCTCCGGTCTCGCGGCCGGTGTCATCATCGGCCAGGCCACCGAATACTACACCTCCGATGAATACGGTCCTACCAAAGGTATCGCCGGTCAGGCCGTCATGGGCCCGGCCACCGTCATTATCGACGGTCTCGCCACCGGAATGTATTCCGCTGGAATTCCGGTTATCACCATTATTGCCGGTATCATCTGCGCCTTCGGTTTTGCGGGCGGCTTTCATGATATGTCCATGGGGCTCTACGGCATCGGCTTCGCCGCCGTCGGGATGCTCGCCACCCTCGGCATCACGCTCGCTACCGACGCCTACGGCCCGATCGCCGACAACGCCGGCGGCAACGCTGAAATGGCTCACCTGCCGCCGGAAGTGCGTGAACGCACCGATGCGCTCGACTCCCTTGGTAACACCACTGCCGCCACTGGCAAAGGGTTCGCCATCGGCTCCGCCGCGCTCACCGCGATGGCTTTGCTTGCCGCCTACATTGAAGAGGTCAAAATGTGGATCGGCAAACTGGCCGGTGACGGTTCCTTCATGGGCTTTACCGCGCATGAAGCCAAATGGGCCGACCTCATGCAGTTCGTCGACCGTTTTGAACTCCACATCATGAATCCGCTTCTCATTTGCGGTCTCTTCCTCGGCGGCATGATGGCCTTTGTCTTCTGCGCCATGACCATGAAAGCCGTCGGCCGCGCCGCCGGTTCGATGGTTGAAGAAGTTCGCCGTCAATTCAGAGAATTTCCCGGCATCATGAAAGGCACACAGAAGCCTGACTATGCCCGTTGCGTCGCTATTTCCACCAAAGGCGCGCAGAAAGAAATGCTCGTTCCGTCGCTCATGGCCATCATCGTACCGGTGGCCACCGGACTCATTCTCGGCGTCCCCGGCGTCATGGGGCTGCTCGCGGGCGGACTTACCACCGGCTTCGTGCTCGCCACCATGCTCAACAATGCGGGCGGTGCATGGGACAACGCCAAGAAATACATCGAACGCGGCGCTCACGGCGGAAAACGTCTGCCGGATGGAAGCAAAAATCCGGTGCATGGCGCGGCAGTCGTCGGCGACACCGTTGGTGATCCGTGCAAAGACACCTCCGGCCCGTCCCTCAACATTCTCATCAAACTCATGACCATGGTCAGCGTCGTCTTCACACCGGTTGTTGTGAAATTTTCGCCCGCCATTCAGGAGTGGTTGCATATCGTCACTAAATAGCATTTGCGATGTTGTGTAAAAGGCCGCCTGGAAGGGCGGCCGTCTTTGTGTCAGGAATTTTACATTATGCGCATATGCGCATAATGTAAAATAACGCGGCTGCCGGTTTTTATTAAAATAGCGGCCTGAAAATGGCGACAAAGGGCTTCCGTTGAGTAAACTGGGGCCCTTTAAATTTTCAGAGGAGGTCAAATAATGGACAACTGGATTCTCTATATCATTGCCGGAATCGCTGCCGGAATCATCAGCTCGATGTTTGGAGTCGGCGGAGGCATCCTCATAGTGCCGATTTTGGTACTCGGTTTCAGCTTTGGACAGAAAAGCGCGCAGGGTATGTCACTTTTCATCATGCTGCCGATGGCGCTCGCCGGGGCCATCCGCTACAAACTGAATCCTGATATTCCAATCAACCTGCCGGTCTGCGGAATGGTGGCGCTCGGCGGCATCGCCGGCGCCATGATCGGCACACACTTTGTCTTTGGCATGTCCAGTATCATCCTCAAACGGATGTTTGCCGTTTTTGTTATACTGACCGGCGTTCACATGCTCGTGAAATCATTTCCCAAAGCCGCCGCTAAGGAACTGCCTCATGTTGAAAATAAAACTCAACGAACAGACGTTTGAAACCGGCGCGAAGACGCTTTTCGCGCTGCGCGACGAAGTGAAGCCGTCTGCCGATGTTGTCATCCTCAACGGCGCGGCGATGAGTGACGATGCCCCGCTCAAAGAGGGTGATGAAGTCAGCCTGATCACACGCGGCGAGACACTGTCTGCCGATGAACTTGAAGCGCTGATGGCCTCGCGCCACACGCCGGGTGTTCATGGAAAAGTGAAAGCCGCCACCGTCGGCATTGCCGGACTCGGCGGGCTCGGTTCTGCCATCGCCGTCGCGCTTGCGCGCGTCGGTGTCGGCAAACTGATTGTCGCCGACTTTGATGTCGTCGAGCCGAGTAACCTCAACCGCCAGCAGTATTTTGTCGATCAGATCGGACTGCTCAAAACCGAGGCGCTGGTTTCCAACCTTCGGAAAATCAACCCCTATGTTCAAGTCGAGGCGCACGCCGTAAAGCTCACGCCCGACACGGTTTTTCCAATGTTTGGAAAAACCGACCTCATGATCGAAGCGTTTGACCG
>JAQUXG010000111.1 GCA_028692515.1 Kiritimatiellales bacterium
CAGTAAAGACCATTCCTTACGTTCTGTCTCCGGTTCCTTTTCGCTGTGCCAAGCAAACCACAGGATATCCTTACGGACAACTCCGTCCACATTTGTCCGCTTATAGAGTGTCCAAAGCGGCGCCCAGTTACGTTCCACCGGCGCGGCGTCTTTGATCGGCCAGAGCTCCAGCATCCGGAATCGGGAAACGCCCCCTTCATTCTGCCAGCTCATCAGCGGCCAGAGTTTCCAATAGTTGGAAATTTCTGTCCGTTCCGCCTCCGGCGACGCAGGCCGATAAATATGATTCATAAAGAAAAGCGGCACGGCCATCCGGCGGGTCTTGACGACTCCGCCCTCCTGCGATTTTTCCGACCAGAAAATCGGCCAGAGCAGGAATGTTCGTTGCTTCAATCCTTCCGGAAAGCGTTTCTGACCCCAGATCGGCCAGATGTAGTTCTTCCTGTATTTTTCGCTGTCCACCCGCTGAATGAACGGCCACGGGCAGGAAATCTTATCCTGCTTTACTCCATCGGTAAACCGGAAGAACGGCGGGAGAATCCACCAGGTGCTCTCCTGTTCCAACTTGGCGCGGCCGCACAGCGGAAACAAAATCCAGGATTTCCCGGAATCGCCGGGATAAAAATATTCCGCCGAGGTCCAGAACGGCCAGAACAGGAAATGCTTCTCGTATTTCCCTTCCAGCGTGGATTTTCCATAGATTGGAAAAACCCGGTCGCGCGCAATGCCCGCGCCGCGCGTATGGGAATAAACCGGCCAAAGAACGCTGGTCGTCTTGACATCATTGATCTGACTTTTTCCAAACATTGGAAAAAGCGCGAACATGATTTTGTCGCGGCCGAGAAATTCGTTGATCGTTCCGCCCAGCGGAAACAGCGCGAAGTAGCCCTCGCCGTTTTTGTCGGTTCCCTGAAAATAAAACGGAAGCAACCAGTTGCGGTCGCGAAGCGAGGTCTGGTCGGACGGAAACTGATGTGTCCACCAGAAAATCAGCGCGCGCGAGCTCTGTTCCTCCTTGAACTCCTTGCGCGAATAGAGCGGCCAGAGATAGTCCTGAACATCCCCTTCCGCAACGGTCGTGTGCGAGTAAAACGGACGCACAGCGAAAAAAGAGCCGTTGGTCGTTGTCAAGTTGTCATAAAACGGGGAAAAGCTCCCCTCGGCAGCCGTGCCGCAAAGCACTGCCACCAGCAGAAACATTCCAACCTTTTTTATCCGATGCATTTTTTAACCACGGCAGTAAGTTCTTCAGCAAGGCGGTTTGTCATTTCGTCCGTTGGACCTTCAACCATCACGCGGCACATCGGCTGCGTGCCGGAATAACGGATGAGCACGCGGCCTTTGTCGCCCAGTTCAGTTTCAGCGTTTTTAACCGCCTCCTGAAGTCCGGCAATATCCTCCAGCGGCGGTTTTTGCGCCACGTCAAAGTTGATGAGCCGTTGAGGAAAAACCTTCATTACGTTGGCCAGCTCGGAAAGTTTCTTGCCGGTTTCACTCATGATGCTCAGAAGCTGGAGCGCGGCAATAATGCCGTCGCCGGTGGAGTGATGGTTATGGAAAATCACATGCCCGGAAGCTTCGCCGCCGAGCACGGCATCATCCTGAATCATCCGTTCGAGCACATAGCGGTCACCAACGGACGTGACCGCCACATTGATGTCCATCTCTTTCATGGCGGCAAGGAACCCGAAGTTGCTCATGACGGTGGCAACCACCTCATTGTTTTTAAGCATCCCGCGCTCTTTATACTGCCGCGCGCAAATGGCAATAATCTGGTCGCCGGAAAGTTCCGCGCCGGTTTCGTCGACCACGATCAGTCGGTCCGCATCGCCGTCGAAGGCCAGCCCGACATCCGCGCCGATCGACAGCACCTTGGCTTTCAGATCGTTGGTGTGCTGCGAGCCGCAGTTGTCGTTAATGTTCATCCCGTTGGGTGAAACATGGATTGCCGATACGGATGCGCCCAGCTCCGAAAAAATGATCGGCGCAACTTTGTAGGCAGCGCCGTTGGCGCAGTCGAGGGCGATCTTCATGCCGTCGAGCGTCATGCCTTCCGGAAAAGTTTTTTTACAGAAAACAATATAGCGGCCAACGGCATCATCGATGCGTTTGGCTTTGCCGATATCGGACTCTGTTGAGCGAACATCGCGCAGTTTATGGCTGCTAATCAGCTCTTCCATTTCGGCTTCTTCGGCATCCGGCAGTTTATAGCCGGTGCGCGAAAAGATTTTGATGCCGTTGTCGTGATAGGGATTATGCGAAGCAGAGATGACAATTCCGGCATCGGCACGCATGTCCTGTGTGATAAAGGCAACGCCGGGAGTCGGCAGCGGGCCGAGCAGAAGCACATCCACGCCCATGGAGCAGACACCGGCGGTAAGCGCATTTTCGAGCATGTAGCCGCTAAGACGGGTATCTTTGCCGATCACAATGCGCGGGCGGGTTCCTTTTTCGCGGTGATATTCTTTGCAGACATACGCAACCGCGCGGCCGATTTCTAAAGCCTGCTCAGCGGTCATATTACCCATGTTCGCCATGCCGCGAACGCCGTCGGTTCCAAAAAGTTTACCCATGGTGTTTCCCTTAATTCCAAAGTGTTTCTGATTCATCGACGATCGACTGAAGCCATGCCGTTGCCCCGGCGCGCGCGCCGGTGCTTAAATTCTGTATTGCGGCGATGTAGTTCGTCTTGTCCGCCTTTTCAATTTCGCTCATGAGGCTCGCCGAAGCAACGGTGTCGAGTGGAGTTTTCCAATGGTTGGAAAATTCCGGCCATCTCTTTCCAAACATTGGAACCCCGCTGCCAGCGGGGCAAGCTTTTGCGGCAAATTGTTCCAATCGTTGGAAACGTTCGTTCAGAATCAGATCGAGGTTGGCGAGCGCACCGTCAAAACAGGCCTGATCGTATTCGTCGCGGATGAAGAGAACGCGGACGTTCTGGTACCACGCTTTGAGCGCGCGGATGTTACCGATGTAGATGAGGTTGTTTTTGACGATGCGGTCGATGTGGCCGTAAACGCCAGGCTCAAAGGCAACGGTTTTTTCTGCCGGGGCGGCAGGAACGTGCAGCCGGTTTTCTTCGAGAAGGTCTTGGCGGCAGATTCCGCCTGCGGCGACGACGCTGCCGTAGGCGATGCGCGCCGGGCCGACGAGTCCGCCCTGCCCGCCCAGGAAGACGGGGGTTTGATTGAGCAACACGCCACGCGGCACGTCGCCGACGAGCGAGGCGGTGGCTTTGTCCTGATTGGGCGTGAAGTTGAAGTGAATGTAGGAGGAGCCGACTTCGCTGTGGTTTTTACGGCTGGTGCCGCCGGCCATGAGGATGTCGCAAAAATTGATGAGACTGCCGAGCGTGACGAATGGAAGAAGAACCGTCTGCTTGAGCCCAACGGTATGCGCGCCGCCGGCTTCTTCTTCAAGAATGGTTCCGGCGCGCACGTGCGCGCCGCTGGCCATATTGGCACCGTCGAGAAATACCGCGCCGGAAAAAAAACCGCCTTTGAGTTTTACGCCGCGGCCAAGCTGGCAATTTTCGAGGACGACCGGTCCCTCTGAACCGATCACACCGCCGGGGCCAATCGAGGAGCCGCTGATCCTGCATCCGGGGTGGATGAGGGCATCGCGGGAAATATTATTTCCATCGCTCATTTAAGTAGTGCCCCGATGGTGATTCCGATGCCGGTAAAAATCAGCAATGCGATGGATGTTTTCAGTTTCACAGCAAAGGAGAAGAGTTCGACGGTGGTGTTGCCGCCGGTAAAGATAAAAAAGAGTACGCACAGCGCAATTAATAACAGAGCCCAAATCAACGTTTTACTCATAGACAACCTCCTGCAGATAAGACCGGGGTGAAGTTACAATGATTGAAAAGAGGGAGCAATCGTTTTTACCGACTTGGCAAAGAACTTACAGCCCATCTAAATCGGGCGTTTGTTCAAAGGCGCTGTAGATCCACTCCAGAATGGATTCAAACCGGGCATCGCCGTGCAGAGATGCCAGATCGGGATCTTTTTTCATGGCATCATAATCGTTATAGCCCAGTTCAACCGCACGGTTGAGCGCATCAAATGCGTCATCGGCCCGATCGGAAAGTGCCAGACTGCATGCGAGGTTGTACCAGACTACCGGATCTTCCGCACAAAGCCGGCTGAGGTGTTCATCCACGCGCAGGCCGTCGGCATAAGCCCCGGTGCGGGTGTATAGATCGCCCAGAGCGCGCATGACGTTGGTATCTTCAGGCAATCGCCGCGCGATGGCCTGTAAGAATTCCAGTTCCTGTTTGTTTTCGCGGAGGTCTTCCGGCTGATTATCAATAGGTATCACGGTGATGAAAATCCATTATTTGCGTTTGGCAATCGGCGTTACCTTGCGCAGGTTCGGGCCGGTATAAACCTGACGCGGACGGGCGATAGGGGTCTCGCTGTTATTCATCTCAAGCCATTGCGCGATCCAGCCCGGCAGACGACCGATAGCGAACATAACGGTGAACATATTGGTCGGAATGCCCATCTCGCGATAGGTGAGTCCGGTATAGAAATCGACGTTCGGGTAGAGATTGCGTTCCTGGAAGTACGAATCGTTCAGCGCCCGTTCTTCCAGCTCCTGCGCGATGTCGAGCAACGGGTCTTTAGTGTTCGTCGCAGCAATTACCTTTTTACAAAGCTCTTTGGCAATTTTTGCGCGCGGGTCATAGGATTTATAAACGCGGTGGCCAAAACCCATCAGCCGGAACGGGCTGCGCGGATTTTTGGCGCGTTCGATGACTTTACTAACATCGCCGCCTTCGCGGTAAATCTCTTCGAGCATCTCAATCACGTGCTGATTCGCGCCGCCGTGACGCGGTCCCCATAGAGCGCAAATACCCGCAGCGATGGAGGCATAAAGATTGATGCCTGAGCTGCCAACACCGCGCACTACCGAGGTGGAACAGTTCTGCTCGTGGTCAGCATGAATGATCAGTAGCTTGTTGAGCGCGTCGGCCATCACCGGATTAATCGGCTCTTTGCGAACCGGCGAGCTGAACATCATGTTCAGGAAATTTTCGCAGTACTTCAGATCGTGGCGCGGATAGATCGTCGGTTCACCGATCGACTTCTTATAGGAAAAGGCAGCGATGGTGCGTAACTTGGAAATCAGCCGTGTGACCGTCATATCCAGATCTTCTTTAACATCCTGCCCCAGCTCCGGATAGAACGAGGACAGAGAAACCGCCATGGCGGAGAGAATGGCCATCGGATGGGAATGCTCGGGATAGTTGCTGAAGAAATCTTTCATGTCCTCATGGATCATGGAGTGCTGATTCAACAGCTGGCTGTAGCGGTCTTTCTGTACGGCGGTCGGCAGCGACCCGTGCACCAGCAGATACGCGACTTCGATGAACTCGCATTTTTCGGCCAGGTCGGCCACGTCATAACCGCGATAGCGCAGAATGCCTTTTTCGCCGTCAATAAAAGTGATGTCGCTGGCGCACGAGCCGGTATTCATAAAACCCGAATCGTAGGTAATCAGGCCGGTTTCCTTGCGCAGCTTGGAAATGTCGATGGCCCGCTCGCCTTCGGTTCCTTCATAAACCGGATAGGTCAGGGTTTTTCCATCTACACGGATTTCAGCTGTTCCATTTTTTTCCATCTTCATACACCAACTCTCTCTGACAATTTAAAAGGGTCGCGGATTGTATTGATCCGAACCAGTCCTGTTCAAGCAAAAATCCCGCCCCGAGCCGTCTATTCTACAGTCACGCTCTTGGCCAGATTGCGCGGTTTGTCGATATCCGTCCCGCGGGCACGGGCCGCATAATAGGCCAGCAATTGCAGTCCAACGACATTGACGATCGGCGTAAACTCATCGCGAACCGCCGGAACATAGATGATATCCCCGGCCAGTTTGGCAATTTCGGTATCCCCTTCCGTCGCCACCGCAATAATCCGTCCGCTACGGGCTTCGACTTCTTTGATGTTCGAAAGCATCTTTTCATAAACCTCAT
>JAQUXG010000112.1 GCA_028692515.1 Kiritimatiellales bacterium
CGCGATTGCACTGAGTCGCTCTGCCGAGCGGGCCATTGCGCAGAAGTCCGAAGAGATGAGCGCGTTGCAGATCGAAATGGTCGCCCGCACCGTTGCCGCCATTGAGCGAATGGAATCCTCGGTTCAGCACATCGGCGAAGAAATTGCGGATACGATTTATGACAACTTCGAAATGCTGTCGGAAGAAATTCAGGAAAATCTGCCGTCGCGCGATGTGCTGCGCGCTGACGTGACCGAGGCCGTTGAACGCTCGCTGGCCGACGCGATGATTGTAATGGAAGAACAGCCAGAGGAAGAACCGGTAGCGGAAGTAGCGATGGCTGAGGAGGAATCTGCTGAAGAGCCGGAACCTGAGATCATCGCCGCTGAGGAGGAAGAAGTTCCTGCTGCCGTCATTCCGGAACCCGCGCCTCCGGCACCGGTCACGGATGAAATGCGCGAACAGGCCGATAAAAAATACAGCGAGTTTAAAGACATCGTTCTGCTCGGCGTGGCAAACTATCCGGGAGTTATTGCCCGCAAGATCGGTGAGGGCCACTACCGCACCGAAGGGGATGAGCTGGTCGATGGCGTCTTTGTTATTCAAAACGAAAGCGTGGCAGTCTGTACCTTCTGCACCAATCAGGTGATCGTGGATCGGTTCATGGGCGAAACCGGGGATAGCTTTAATGGCTTTTTAAAATCGCTTTCCGGCGAAGTCAAACGCGGGCACTTCACCCGTGTTTTTATGGTGTTTGACGGGCAGCTCACCAATGCCAGTCTGTACGCTAAAGCGCTGAACGGGCTGAGCAACCGGATTGATTCGGAAACCTTCTCACGCTTTGAACTGTTCGAAGGAAAACCCGCCGTGGTGATTCCTGAGCTGACCGAGCGCGTCAGCCAGCTGATGGAAGAGGTTCCGGCATCCGCTGAGCCTGAGGGAATCCCGGAGATTTCTTTTCGCCGCCAGGCCAGCGCATAGTTTCGTGAAATGAGGGTGAGACGGCTGGACTTCCACGTATTCATCCCGGGCGCCGAGACCTCGCGTAGCGATGCTGTGACCAAAGGGCGCGGCAAAATCTGGTTTTTTTCCCAAACATTGGAAAAGTCCGCTCGCAATTTTTCCAAGGTTTGGAAACACTGAGGCTCTCAATGAAACCTACGGCCTCATCCTCTTCTTACCGCGCACTGTTGCGCATTGCGGTTCCGCTGATTATCACATCGGCGTCCTTTACCGTGCAGAACTTTTGCGACCGTATGTTTCTGGCGTGGTACAGCCCCGAAACCTTGCAGGCGGCAGTTCCGGCGGGGATTCTCTTTTTTACGCTGGTGTGCGGCTTCATGTCCACGGCGGCCTTTGCCAACAGTCTGGTGGCGCAGTATTACGGAAATAATGATCTGCACAGCTGCAGCCGCTCGGTGGCGCAGGCCATCCTGCTGTCGCTCTTCTCCTTTCCACTGATTCTGCTGTTGATTCCGGTTGGACGCTGGATGCTGACGGTCAGCGGGCATGCGCCGGCGGTGATGGCGGCGGAAAAAACCTATCTGACGATTCTGCTGGCGGGCGGACTTTTCCTGCCGCTTTCCTCCGCGGGGAGCAGTTTTTTCTCCGGGCGCGGCCTGACCCGGATAACTATGGTTTGTGCGCTGATCGGAACCGCAGTGAATCTGGTTTTGAACCGGTTGCTGATTTTTGGCGACGGACCGTTTCCTGAAATGGGTATTGCGGGCGCGGCGCTGGCCTCCGTGATTTCCGGTTTTATTTCGCCGGTGATCATGCTCGTACTCTATTTTTCCGAGAAAAACGTCCGGCTCTATAACACGCGGAAGCTGTTTTATTTTGATGCGCCGCTGTTTCGCCGCCTGCTTCGTTTCGGGATTCCTGCCGGGATTCATATGGCGCTGGATATCGGCGCTTTTTCTCTTTTCGTTATGCTGGTCGGCCGACTGGGCGAAACGGCCTTTATGGCGGCGAATATCGCGCTGAGTGTGAACATGATCGCCTTCATGCCGTCGGTCGGCATCGGGCAGGCGGTCGGCACGCTGGTGGGGCAGCATATGGGGCGGCGCGATGTGGACGGGGCGTATCGTGTCGGCTGGAAGGCGGTGCATATCGGCTGGATTTACACAACGTGCGCGGCGCTGACGTTTGTGCTGATGCCGCAGGTTTACATCCACCTCTTCGCGCGCGGCGATGTGCCGATGGATCAGATTTTCAGTCTTGCGCGCACCTTGCTGGCATTTGCCGCCGGCTGGGGACTGATGGATGCAACCAACCTGATTCTTTCCGGCGCGCTCCGCGGCACAGGTGACACCCATTTTGTCATGTGGTACGAAACGTCGATGGCGTGGTTTTTCTTCGCGGTCGGCGAGTTGCTGATTGTGCTCGTTTTTAAACTGGGCGTTATTGCCGCCTGGGCCTGGGCGCTGATTTATATCTGCCTGCTGGCAGTGGGTATGATTGCCCGGTTTCGCTCGAAACGCTGGCAATGGATCGAATTGATTGAGCGGCCGGAAACAACGGCGCTTGAACCGTCGGCGGACGGCATGTCGATCGGCTAAGCCGTGCGCCTTTACCTTTCGTGAAGGGTCTGAATGATTTCCCGCACCCAGATGCATTCGCACTCAACCGGGCAGGGATCCAGTGATTTCTGGCGTACGCAAAGATTCGGGCACCCGTCCGGCTGCCTGCCCTTTGATGCCAGCATTGGACGGTCGCTTAGAGCTGTGAATTTTCCAACCGGGAGGGCAAGGGTTGTGCCGCACTCTGTTGTTGTGTGGCTGAAGTAAAACAGTCCACCCTTTAAATCCTCGAAATTAACCTGATAGCCGGCAAATTCGATGAACGGATCATTTAGAAATACGTTCAGCGTTTCCCAGACAGTTTTGCAGTTTGGACAGGTTTTGAAGGAGTTGTTCATGGCGGAGAGGTTGCCGTTTTTCCAATGATTGGAAATCTAAAAGCGGCCCGAAGGCCGCTCTTGCGCGAATTAATGCTGAACGTGAACCTTCGATCCTTTGGTTTGTCCGATATCAGCCAGCAATTCCCCAAACCATGGGACGTCAATATCGAACGGCTTGCCGCCGGCGATACGCGGAAATTCAATAGCGCGCAGTTCGTTGTTCTGATCTTCGTCTTCACCGACCACTCCGCCGATGCCGGCGAGGGCGCTTTCGACCGCTTTGTCGGCGCATTTTTTGATCAGTTCCAGGTCGGCGGCATTGGAGGCCGCCGCGCGGGCATAGTAGCCGGATTTCTGAATCAGCACCTTTTCCGCGCCGAGGAGCTTAGCAAACTGTTTGCCGAACCATGCGCCGGGATTGATGGTATCGAGTTTGATATGGCCGAATGCGTCGCGGGCCGGTGTTTCGCCCGCAGCTTCCATCTGCTTCACAATGTCTTCGACGCCCGCGCCTTCAGAGATGAAAATATTCACGTTATCAATTTCATCCATTACCTTTTTCAGGCGTTCAGCTTCTGCACTGAAATCGATGGCCATTTCGGGAACAAACACGGCGTGAACATCTTTTCGCTCTTTGCGCAGGCCAACCTGCGGAAGGAAATCGAGCTCTTCGAGTTTCTCGTGGTAGATCTTGGCGGTATAAGCCGTCAGCCAGCCGCAGTTGCGTCCCATCACTTCGTGAATGATCAGCATGCGCGGGTTGGCATTGTGCTCCGCCACCACGTTGGCAAAATATTTGGCGCCTTCTTCAGCCGCTGTCCACGCGCCGAGGCTTTGCCTGATCGGAAACACATCGTTATCGATGGTTTTCGGCAGACCGACGACAGTCAAGGCATAGTCGTTTTTGGCCAGATAGGCGGCGAGGTCGGCGGCCGTAGTGTTGGTGTCGTCACCTCCGATGGTATGAAGCACATCTACGCCGTCCGTAACCAGCCGTTTAGCAGCCACTTCCAGCGGATTCTCACCTTCTTTAACCAGCCCGCGCTTTTCACAATCCTTAATATTGGTCAGCTTGACGCGACTGTTGCCAATCGGGCTCCCGCCGTGCTTATAGAGCACTTCTGCGTTTTTGCGAATATCATCCGTCACCGGAATCGATTCGCCAAGTAACAGGCCTTTATAGCCGCCGATGTAGCAGATCAGCTCGATTTGCGGGGCGACTTCGGTGTAACGCACAATCAATCGACCGATGGCTGAAGAGAGGCAGGGGGCCAGTCCGCCGGCCGTGAGAATCGCAACTTTCTTAACTTCCTTCATTTTCAAATCCTTTCGTTTCCGGTTCAAAATCAGGCGCAACATGATGGGAACTTTGCTTTGTATGGCAAGGTAAAAAACGTTTCTTGTGGTTGACTTCATTGCTCCGCATCGCTTTAATGCGCCCTCGTTTCGCCGGAGGATGTTCACATCAGTGATCGCTAACCTTGAGAAACTCGAAAATAGCGGCCCAAAAAGGGCTTAATCGGGCGGAACTGCAGGAAACAGAAACCAGTAACGGAGAAGAGAATGAAGTATAACGGTCCCAAGATTAAAAAGTCGCGTCGTCTGGGTATTGCCCTTTCGCCGAAAAGTGAAAAATTCCTCGAACGCCGCCCGAATCCGCCGGGACAGCACGGCCCGTCGCGCCGCCGCGGAAAACAGTCCGATTACGGCAAGCAGCTCATCGAAAAACAGCGTCTGCAGTATCAGTATAACCTGACCGAGCGCCAGCTCCGCGGTTACTACACCAAAGCCTCGCGCAAAATAGGTAACACCGCCGACATCATGCTCCAGCTTCTCGAAACCCGTCTCGACGCCGTTGTGCTTCGCGCCGGATTCGCCCGCTCCATCTATCAGGCTCGTCAGCTGGTCGGTCACGCCCATTTCTGCGTCAACGGCAAGAAGCTCAACATTCCGTCCTATCAGGTTCGCATCGGTGATGTCATCACCGTTCGCGAAAAGAGCCGCGAACTGGAAATCTTCCCGTCCGCTCAGCAGATCGCCACCACGCCGGAATATCTCACTGTCGACGACAAGCAGCTGACCGCAACGCTCAGCCGCCTGCCGGAACACGGCGAAGTGCCGGTGCAGTGCGAAGCTTCTCTGGTCGTCGAGTTCTACTCGCGCTAAACCGAAAGTTCCCGCGTCACTCGCTTGCACTCGCAAGCGGCCGGCAAACATTGGAAAAAGCCCGCTGTTCATCAGCGGGCTTTTTTGGTTTAGTTCCCGTCAACGAAAGGGATGCCATGAAACGCTTTGTGCTCGATCGCCGTCAGGACGAAACCGGAGTTTCCGGAACCGGATTTGTTGCCGAAGGAGTCCTCTTCGACAACGGCAAGTGCGCGCTCGCATGGCTCTCGCGCTACCGCTCCGTCACCGTCTTCGACAGCATCGAAGAGGTCGAAATCATCCATGGACACGACGGGAAAACTATCGTTCGCTGGCTCGACTGATCTTATGTTCATCCGCGAAACAACGTTGACCGTCCTCGACTTCGAAACCACCGGCTCCGTGCCCGGCTTCGACACCGAACCGTGGCAGGTTGGGGCGGTACGGCTCGTCAATGGGAGGGTGGATGAAAACCACACGTTCGAAAGTCTGGTTCGGGTCGACATCAACCGGCCGTTCAGCGCCTACGCGCCAGGCAAGCACCATAAACTGCGCGAGCAAATTGCCGCGGCCGACGAAGTTTCCAAGGTTTGGAAAAAACTGGAAGGATGGGTTAGTGGAAATCCGCTCGTTGCGCACAATATTGCCACCGAAAAGAAATTTCTGCGGCAGATGGCACCCATGCATCGCTTCGGCCCGTGGATCGACACCCTCGCGCTCGCACGGCAGGCCTGGCCGAAAGCACCGAGTCATAAACTCGAAGATTTAATCGCTGGACTTAACCTCGAACCCCGCATCCGCGAAATCTGCCCGACCGGCGAAGCCCACGACGCCCTTTACGACGCCGTCGCCTGCGCAGCCCTGCTCGAATATCTTCTTGATCAACCGGGCTGTGAAAATCTCGAAATCTGATTTTC
>JAQUXG010000113.1 GCA_028692515.1 Kiritimatiellales bacterium
TCCGTTGCCGCTGTTCCGGTAGAAGAACGGTCGACAAAGCGGAACATGCCGGAACGCAGGAGCTGCATGCGCACGGATTCGGTCAGGCTGAGCATATCAATGTGCTGCATCGTGCGGTTCTGCATCGGCTCGACATCAAGTACCGGACGGCGGTTGCTGACAAACTCCTTAACGCCGGGGGCAACCAGCAGCGATTCGACCATTTTTTCAACCGTGCGGCGGATGTCCTGCGGTTCGATTTTGGTGGTGGCGGCGGCGCGGTCGAGCGGCACTTCTTTAACGGTCGTTGAGCATCCGCTCAGCAGGGCGGCACAGAGTAATCCAAAAGCAATTTTTTTCATGATTCGGGTTCCTTTCGTTGCGGGTTATTCAGCTTGAGATGTTTCGCGGACGCGCAGTTTGGAAGAGACCGCTGCCGGAGAATTGGCCACGCCGGTGACCGTCTGTACATCATGTCCTTCCAAAATCAGATGGCGATAGGTTTTGGTCTGCGGATCGAGTTCCATGCCGTTGGCATCGAACCAGCAGATGCGGTAGTCAATGCGTGTCCGTTTGTTACGGTCAGACACCAGCGAAATATGAACCCGCTTGAGACCGTTGACCTCGTCGTAGGTTGTGTCGGTAACCGTCACACGATGTGCCAGCCGCGCATTTTCCGTGATGATCATGGACGAGCCGGTCAGATGGTCGGTGTTGACGATCGTTCCGGAGGTGTTCTTGCAGCCGGTCAGGCTGATCAGTGCAATTGCCGTAACGGCAATGCCTGTGAGTTTTGCTGAGATTTTCATAATACGATCTCCTTACTTCCTGTTCCCGTTTCTAAACCAATCGTTGCCGGACTGCGCACAGACCCCGTTACTGGATTGTTCCAGAACGGATTATTAAACTGCTGACAGGTTGGTGGCAATCCTTTCCCTGACAGCGTTGCGGTTGCCGCCACGGCAATGCCTCCGGTATCTGCGATCCACACAAGGCGGGTTTCGCCCTCTTCCACCGTCACCGGAATCGTCAGCAGAGTTCCGTTAATCGGGCTGCGGCATTCCAGCGTATGCGTTCCGGGTGAAATCGATCCTCTATAGAGCTGAGTGTCCATCGGAAGGGAATACCAGGCGCGGGTGTCGGCGGTTGCTGCGATCGAAGAAATGGCATTGAAGGCCATCATGCCCAGCTGAGTATACCCATTTCCCTGATTCGCCACCTGTTGAGAGGCAATCTTGGCGACGGCGCGGGTCACATTACGAATCACGATGTCCGGCATTTTCTCTTTAAGGTCACGATAGGCCAGCGACTGGAGATAGACCGCCGGCTCTGACTTGCCGAGTGCGGTGCCGTTTTCTGTGAGAACCAGAGGAGACGGCGAACAGGCCGGATCGCTGTAAAACGGGAAATCAATTGAGATCATTGTGATGGTTCCCTGAAAATCGGGGATCGGAATCTGAATTTTTTCGGCACGGCGGCGCGAAATCAGGGACTCTTCATAAAGCACAATGATTTCGGTTGAGCTGCGTGTGAGACTCTTTTTATCCACATTGTTCTGCCGGATAAGATTCTCAAAAGCCTGCTGATCCTGTGTCTGCAGAAGGCGGAGAAAGTCCTTCACAATATCGGGGTTCTGCGGAGAGAGTTCCCATGCCTTGCGGTAGCAGATCGTTGCATTGGAGAGATCCCCCTGCTTTTCAAAGATCAGCCCGCAGAAATACCAGGCCAGTCCGTTTTCATGCGAACTGCGGGTTCGTTCCAGCGCAGGCCCCATGATCTCCATTTTTGCGTTAACCGCCGCCATGGCCTTGGCTTCGGTGTCCGCCTGTTGTTTATCGGCTTTCTCCTGAGCCGCCGCGATTTCACCGGAATATTTTTCGGCAATCGCATCCTGTGCAAACACCGTCCGGCGCATTTCAACAGCGGCACCCGGCTGGTTGCCGCAGAACAGATAGTTCAGCGTTTGATAGTGAAGCAGCTGGATCAGCTCATACGGAGCGAGCTCATAATTGCGGAGCGTATCGTCTGTAACCGTCGATGAACCAGTGTTGTGCCGATCGATCCGACACGGATCGCGGGCCCGTTCTCTGTTTCTTCGAGGATTTTATCAATGGCCGTCGCAAAATCAGCGCGGCTGCCCGCGAAATCTCCAGCCAGCATTTTAATGCGTCCACTTTCAATCTGGCCCAGGTTTTTGCTAAGGGCGCTCATCTTCAGCCTTTCCGCCCATTGCAATGCGGTGGCCGTGTCTCCGGCCTTCAGGCTGGAAAGTGCCGCGCCGACACCTGCACTATGCGTAGCGCATCCGGTCGGCAACACCGTCAGTACGGCGAGCAGAATAAACCCCGCGAAATAGTTGATTTTAAACTCGGGCATACAACGAAACTTTCGAGCCGGCATGGATCCGCGGGTATATGTATCGGATTGAAAAATTAATTTGTCTTCAGGTTAATTTCGCGGTCGCTGCTGTTGCCCACGGAAACATCGCGCCACGCGGAAGTGTCAAAATTAACTTTTATCCCCTTCGCAGCCAGCGCCTCGGCATAATCGCTGGCAATCTGTGCCCGCAGTTTTTCCAAGGATTGGAACTTTTTCATCCCGGCATCGGAAAGCTCGAGTCCGATCTTGAAGCTGCTTCCGTTCTGGATATTCACGGTCTGCTGCCAGTCGTTCATCCACTGACGCGAAACCCGCATCTGATGCAGTCCCGGCGCAACCTGAAACGTTCCCGGCGACGACCCGACGGCCGCTCCGTCGATTTCCACCGTCGCTCCGCCAACCACATGACGCATTTCATCCAGCAGATCATTTGGAGCGCGCACGCCGGATTCGAGACCTTTGATCAGCTCATCAATGGTTGTGCTGACCGAAAAGCTGACCATTTCGGCGGGTACCGTCGAGGCTTTTCGCCAGGTCTTAGAGCTTTCCGCCAGCTTCGGGCCGGTTTCGTTTACCCACGCATCCAGTAATTCGTTGTAGAAAAACGAGGTTTCGGTTCCGGCGGCGTTATCCGCCGTCACCGGATATTTCCGGCTCCAATTGTCGCCATACACGGCTGACCCATTTGCCGCTTCGCAGACTTTTACCGTCATGCGGAGCGCATAGCTGATCATCTGTTTGCCGCTCACCGCCAGTGAGGCGTGATCGGCTGAAATGATGGAGGCAGTCAGGATATAGTCCGCGCCCAGCATCTGCGCCACACGCATCGTTGAGCCGCCGGTGAACACTCCATCGATTAATCCGGCGCGTTCTTCAGCTGTTGTCACTTTGTACCGGTTGAAGCCGGCAACAATTTCGGTTTGATCCAGCACACCCATCCCTGCCCCGGCCAGCTCCGCCGCAATGCGGTCGCGCACGCCGTCCACCAGATCATCCATACCGACAACTTTGGTCTGGTTTTTCACAAAAATCGCAATTTTCGAATCGGTTGTCTGAGCACTTAATGAAACGGCCAGAGAGAATACAGCCAGCAACATGAATAGTTTTTTCATAGAGAACTCCTTCGGTTAGAAAAAGAAATTTACGATCGGCAGAAACGCCAGATCGCTGTTTTCGATCACATTAATCAGCCCGACCTGAACACCGCGCATCAGCCGCGTATGGTTGATCAGCCCGACCTGCAACCCGGACATATCGTCGGCTTCATTATAAAGACCCACCTGCAGCGCTTTTACCCGCTCACCGATATTCACGCCGCCAATTTGAGCGCCGACCACTTTACTTTCAGTATAATTCACCACGCCGACAGCCAGTCCGACTTCCTGCTTAACGGTATGGTTCACCAGACCGAGATCCACCCCGTACATATTCTGACAGCGCCCATAGAGCAGATCGATGCGCAGCCCTTTCACATCCCACTCCGACGTCGGAGCCTGCGCCGGAGTTAGCAAACTGATCATGACTGGAGTCGTTGGGAACTCTTCCGCAGAAACGGCTTGAATGCCGGCCACCAGAGCCAGCGTGATTGCGAAAACCTGCAACAGACTTTTCATAATGCTCTCCCGGAGTTATTACGGGCTCTCACCGCCCGAATTTCGGAAACATTCTGTGAAGCCCCCCTTTTAAACACAAGCAGAAAACTTATTTCTATTTTGTTAAGAAACACCTAGAAAACTCCCGTAAATCAGCAGTTCTTTGATTGGAAACTTAAAATGTCGGATTTCAGGTTGCCAAGATCTTCATTGGCAATTAAATTACCTCGCAAGAAGGGAGAAATTAACCCACTCCCTAGAAGGAGGCCCCATGAAAAAGTTCATTCCTGTATTCGTTTGCCTTAGCATTCTGCTGACCGGTTGCACCGGTCCGTTCCAGCTCACCAAGAACCTGCATAAATGGCAGACCAGTCCTTCAGAAAAATGGACAGACGAGGTGTTGTTCCTCGGGTGTGTGATTCTTCCGGTTTATGGTCTCTGCTGTTTAGGTGATGCCCTCATCTTCAATAGCATTGAATTCTGGGGTGGTGAAAACCCGATCAAAGCCGCCGCGGCTCCGACCGGAAACGAAATGTGTCTGCGCACTGTAGCCGAACAGATGTAACTCTCTCAAACCCCTAAGTCGAAAGCCGCTCCGGAATCCGGGGCGGCTTTTATATTTCAAACAAGAACGATTGATTTTTGGGTTTACACGCCGTTCGGTCAGGATTAAGAATTCCCGCGCATGCACGGGGTGTGCGTGCCATTAGCGTTTGGATTCATTAACTGGAAGGAGTGTGCGATGAGTAAAAGTTCCGTTTCTATACTGTCTGTGTCCATTCTGGCCACGTTGGTTCTTTCGTTGACGGGGTGTCTTGTTGCTCCGTTTGTTCCGCCATCCGGCATGGCCTACTCACAGTTTGACGCCCCGCTGGATGTGGACTTCCAAAATACGGACATGAGCGGACTGAAAAAAGGAACCGCCGAAACCATGAGCATTCTGGGTCTGGTTGCCACCGGTGATGCCAGTGCACAAGCGGCGGCTCAAAACGGCGGCATCACAAAGATTGTTCATGCGGACTATGAATACTTCAACGTACTGGGCGTCGTTCAGAAAACTACCGTCATTGTTTACGGAAAATAAGGAAACCCGTTATGAAAACTATCACACTGGCCATGCTGGGCATAGGCCTTCTGGTGTTTTCCGGATGTGCATCCCCGAAGTCCGCATTTGTGCCCCCGGGTGGCGTCTTGTTCACCAACTACAAAGCCCCCCTACTGGTTACTTACGATGATGCAGCGGTCGGCCCCAACAGCGGCGAGGCCTCTACGGACTATGTGTATGTTCCCGTGAATGCACCAATTGAATTCGCATGGGGCGACTGCTCGTTGGATGCTGCGATCAGCGATGGGCAGTTCATAAAGGTCGGATCAGCAGACTATTCGTTCTTCAGTGTTCTAGGCGTCTATGCCAAGACCACGGTACACGTTTACGAAGCACCAGCTGTTGCGCAATAAACAACAAACACAACAAAAGCCGCTCCGGACTGCGGAGCGGCTTTTGTTTATGATCAATAAATAAGTACGAAAAGGAAAAGCTGATGAACGAAAAACCAGAAATGAAAAGATGCAAAGGTTCCCTCTATATCCGTGGTCTGCTGTTGGCGTTGATGGTGCTGTTTTCTGCCGGTTGCACAACAAGTCATGTTCGCCGGGCTGTTTCACAAAATCCGCTTCCAAAAATGGCGCAATTTGCACAGGCCAATGATTACAAAGTGAATTGGAACGGCACAGATCACTTGAAAGTTTCAAAAAATGTTAACTGGGGAATGCTGTTATTGCTTAGACGGGACAAGTTCGCCGGAGAAATGGACTATAAAAATGGAGTTCTTTATGCCGATATGAGTCTCGAAATGCGGGACTTCTTGTTTTACTACGTGCTTCGCATTCCCCCGATGACGATGGAACTCAAACCTCAATTCATGGGGTGTGCGGTAACGCCGTCTCCGCGTCGATGTGCTGACGAGCTTTTTCAAGCCGCCGG
>JAQUXG010000114.1 GCA_028692515.1 Kiritimatiellales bacterium
AGAATCAGGCATTTCTTTTCAAGGACAACGTGGTGGCGCTTCAGTTTCATCTGGAGACGACCGAAGAAAGCCTGCTTTCGCTTTACGAAAACGCGAAGGATGAAATCGTCGCCGCGCCGTTTATCCAGATCTTGGAAGAAGCCACTGCGTTGCGGCTTGCGAACGGGGATCTGCTTGCCGATGCGAACGGGCTTATGAAGGAGCTGATAGGTTGACCGCTTCGCGATCAACCTATCGGGCGCGGGATGCAAGCTATTGGCAGAACAGGTGCATCGCTGCGCGCTCCACCTATCCAGCCAATAGAGCCGACTTCGCGAGCTAGACTTCCGCAGGCTGCGCCTGCTACAGTCCAACTCGCTAGCGGCTCATCCCGCGCCCGTTATGTGTTAAGGAAAAATTATGACAAACACACTTCACATCATAGTTGATTCTCTTCCATCTGTTGAATCAAGCTGGGTAACCGTTTTGTCGGCATTGTTGGTGCCTGCAATAACAGTTGTTGCCGTATACATCGCTTACCAACAATACCAGATTAACAAGAGCAGATTGCGTCACGAAACATACGAAAGAAGACTGGCTGTATATAAGTGTGTTCAACGTTATCTTTTGGAAATACTCCGAGAAGGCAAAACAACATATGACCAAGCGTTGAAGTTTTACTCCGAAGCTTCTGAAGCCGCGTTCTTATTCGACCCCTCCGTCCAAGAAAAAATTGACCAGATATATGAAAAATCCATAGAGATGGAAGCTGAATATGAAAAGATGTATCCAGCTGATAAATCTCCAGGCCTACCGGTCGGCGATGAGCGTAGCGTAGTATGCAAGAAAAATGCAGATCTGCTCAAATGGCATATCAACGAGTTGAGAGAATGCCGCCCATTTTTCGCCAAAAAATTAGGATTAAAAATCACATAACCACCGCTTTCACTCTATCGCTGGCTCCGCCCGCTCAGAGTGACGCGAATCGCCACACATAAGAAAAGGATAGCAAATGAAATTATCTAACTTGGCAGGAAAAGTCGTCCTTGTTGTCCTTTATTTGTTTTTGCTCTACTGCTGGGTTTTAGCGACATGGGAAACGATTAAAAACGGAGCAATATATGATTCAATTTTTAACCCCATACTCTCTATTGGCGTGACCCTGTTTATCTTATGGCGCATCTGCTTATGCTTTAGGAAAGAAAAAGAACGGGCGAACCAGAAAGTTGAACTTACGGAAAACCCCGGTGGTGATTTTTAAAATCACTAGATCGCGCTGAGCAGGAATCGGCACGGCCTTTTCCGAAGCTCGCTTTTGACGTTCGCTATCCAGCCAATAGAGCCGACTTCGCGAGCTAGACTTCCGCAGGCTGCGCCTGCTACAGTCCAACTCGCTAGCGGCTCATCCCGCGCCCGTTCGGAATCATAAAATGAAAATATCAGTATTCATACTGCTGGCACTATCTCTGGTAGAGGTTAACCACAGAGGTTATTGAAGAACTCTCAGAAATTTCAAACCATCACGCTACTCCGGAAATTGCGATGTTTATTGCAGTATCTCATAACTCTGAGCAAATTCTCGAATGGTTCGACGCACCGGGGGATCCTTTAACAGTCTCGCTAAAAATCCCGGAATCTAAAATTCAGAAGTTCTGCGCCCTGACCGGGGTAAATTACATGAAAAAAGAATGAGCCAACCAGCAGCACACACTCTATCACCGCCTCCGGCGGCTCAGAGTGATGCTGGTCGTTCGCTAACCAAAGAATGTATTCACTTCTTTACGAATGGCGGCGTAGTTTTCGGGAATGAACTGGAGCGCGTGAATGCCAGCGGCGCGGGCGGCTTCGACATTTTTCGCCAGATCGTCGATAAAGAGGCACTGAGAGCCCTCAATCCCAAGATTGTCCAGAAGGTGGCGGTAGATCGCGACATTCGGTTTGCGGGAGCCGATCTCATAAGAAAGGAACAGGCCGGTCGCGCCATCAAAAAATCCGGGCCAGTTGCGTTCGATGGCGTCGATGTGGTGCTCAGCGATGTTGCTGAGTGTATAAACCGGCAGGCCGCAGGCAATCGCATCCAGAAACAGTTTCCGCCCGGTTTCATTGACGGTGAACATTTTCTGCCAGACCCCGATCAGCGTCTCCACCGTCCATGAGAGGCCCTTGGCTTCGTTCAGATAATCGGCAAAGGCCTGATCGCTGATAGTCCCCTCTTCGACCGCATGGTGCATTTCGAGGTCGCGCTCCGTCGGCGGCTTAACCGGCGTGCCGGAGTCGGTGGCGATCTGCTGAAGCAGCCTCTGAAAGTCAAAATCAACCAGCACGTTACCGATATCAAAGATAAAGTATTTTTTCTGCATGGGTGCTTACTATTTCAGAAGGGGTGCACGCCTGCAACGCTGTAACACCCCGACATGAACGTACGACGAGTTTACCGCGCCCTGCGCGGTCACTGCCCCGCCGTACTGTCGGCGGGGCCTCCTCTCGCGGCGCGCGGGTCCAATGTTTGGAAAAAGGAGCAATAACAATTTCCAATGTTTGGAAAATCCGGCAGAATGTGCGGCCTTAAATGGGGAAGCTTGTATGTTGAAGAGAGAAGATGCCGTTTTGATTTTTATTGATGTGCAGGGCCGTCTGGCCGAAGTGATTGACGACCCCGAATCCC
The DNA here is from genome assembly GCA_028692515.1 of Kiritimatiellales bacterium. GTDB lineage: Bacteria > Verrucomicrobiota > Kiritimatiellia > Kiritimatiellales > Tichowtungiaceae > Tichowtungia. Next base: position 2,645 of record JAQUXG010000114.1, read on the forward strand.
TCTACCGCAACCTCCGCCGCCTGCTTGAAGGAATGAATCTATTCGATATTCCGGTGATTGTCACCGAGCAGAACCCGAATCAGCTGGGAAAAACCCGCGGCGAATTCCGCCCGTTTTTCACCAATCCGCCGGTCCCAAAAAGCACATTCAGTTGCTGCGGAGAGCGGGTTTTTCTGGAAGTTCTCGAAAAAACCAAGCGGAAACAGGTGGTTCTCTGCGGCATTGAATCGCATGTCTGCGTTTATCAGACCGCGATGAATCTGATGGAATCCGGTTATGAGGTGCGCGTGGTTGCCGATGCTGTTTCGTCCCGCGATCCAGTCAACAAAACCCTCGCCCTGCGTTGCATGGAAGCCGAAGGCGTCAAACTGACCGGAACGGAGATGCTCATGTTCGAGCTGCTGGGCGATGCCAATGCCCCTCAGTCCAGATCGATCTTTCAGATTGTGAAGTAACTATGACTCTGTTGCTCGTTGTTTCGCTCCTCTGGGCGTTTTCTTTCGGACTGATTAAAGACGGACTGACGGATCTGCCCGCCGCATCCGTTGCATTGATCCGGCTGGCCATCGCACTGGCCGTATTCGCGCCGTTCCTTCGCCTGCGCTCGCTGCGGCTGTCCGACGCAATTCGCCTGATGCTGACCGGCGCGGTGCAGTACGGCTTGATGTATGTGGCCTATATGTACGCATTCAGCCACCTGAAGGCTTACGAGGTGGCACTGTTTACCGTGTTCACCCCGATCTATGTGGCCGCAATCCATGACGGATTTGAACGCCGCTTCTGCATCCGGACGCTAACGGCCGCACTGCTGGCCGTCGCCGGCGGCGTCCTCATCAAATATGAGCAGCTCGACTCGGCCTCGCTCTGGGCCGGATTTTTTCTGATGCAAGCCGCCAACCTCTGCTTCGCCTTTGGACAGATCTTCTATCGCCGCACCATGGCCCGCCTTCCGGAAAAACAGAGTGACCTGCAGGTGTTCGGCCTGCTCTATCTCGGGGCAACGCTCGTTGCCGCGCTGGCCGCGACCGGGATCTCATGGGTACCCCTTGAACTGACTGCAAAACAGTTCTGGATTCTGATGTATCTCGGCGCTGTAGCCTCCGGACTCGCTTTTTTCCTCTGGAATGTGGGCGCACGTAAAGTCAGCGCTGGCGCGCTGGCCATCTTCAACAACCTGAAAATTCCTCTGGGAATTCTGGTTTCCGTTCTTTTCTTCCATGAAACTGTCGACTGGCCGCGCCTGCTGGGCGGTGGAATATTGATGGCCGGCGCGCTGGGCGTTAACGCACGAGTACGCCGCCCGCCAAAATAAGCTGCCCGCCCGCTTGCCTTAAAAGCGCGGACTGCTGTATAAAGCATCCTGATTCCAACTAATTAAGGAGTGTTGCGATGATCAAAAATGTTTCTGGTCTATTTCTCATTTTGAGTCTCATTTTGGCCCTCTGCAGCTGCGCACCGGTCACCATCGAAACATCCCCATCCGGTGCAGAGGTTTACAGTGCTGACGGGCAAACCCTGCTGGGCACAACCCCCTACACAACCAAGGTCTGGATCAGCGAAAAGGATTTAGTCGTCCGGCAGAACCGTTATTTTGATGATCCCGTCAAATTGAACTACGACTCCTCGGAAAAAATTGAACTGAAACTTCGCCCGACTCCGGTTGTTGTTTACAGTAAACCCGTGGCTGAAATTTATCCCGTCGGTTCAGAAACCGCAATCGGCAGCTCCCCCGCAAAGATCCCGGTTGGCGACGCGCCGGCCGCTTATGTCCTGAAAGTCGCAGACTATTACGACCAGGAAATCTCCGTCGGCATCGACAGTCCCGACCCGCTGGTTGTCCAACTGGCTCGCCGTCCGATCGTTAATATCTCCGCCACTCCAGACGGTGTGGAAATCTATGAAAATGACGCACTCATCGGTACCGCACCCATCCGGGAAGAAATCTTAACCAGCCGCACCTTTGAGTTCCGCAAAAAGAACTATTTTGCCAAAACCCTCACCCTGAACGGCGCACCGCCCTATGAAATGTCCGTTGAACTCAAGCCGTTCCCGGTCATCACTGTCACGGCCGAACCGGCTGTCGCAAAGATTTCCCATGACAGCGAGCTGCTGGGCAAAGGCTCCGTCAAACTCGCGGTGGGCGGAAAGTCCACGCTGGAAGTCAGCGCGGATCGCTACTACCCTCAGACGGTCGTCCTCACGCCGGAATCAGACGCGCAGGTTGATGTCGCACTGAAAGCAATGCCCTATGTGATGATCAACAGCGATCCTGCTGGTGCAGAAGTCCTCCTCGACGGCAAGCTCATCGGCACCACGCCGCTTGAACAGCTGATTGAAAAAGAAACGGTTGTTGAACTCAGCAAAGAAGGGTTCATCACGCAGACCGCCACCCTGAACGGTAAAGATGCGCACCCCGTGATCGCACTGAAGGCCATTCCGCCCCCCCCGGTCGTCACCATCAGTAGCTCCCCGACAGGCGCAGAGGTCTCGGTGGACGGCAAACCCATCGGAAACACTCCCGTTAAACAGGTGGTCGAAAAACCGATCTCTGTCGTACTGACCCTGAAGGGGTACTTCGCGCAGACCAACACCCTTGACGGCAGCAACCTCACCCCGATGATCACCCTCGAGAAGAAAACACTCCTCGAGAATCTCCGCGATAAGGGAATCAGCCTGCCGCTGATCGGAGGCATCGCCGCCGCCATCATCGCGGTCATCGTCGCCATCATCATCCTGCTCAAGAAAAAGAAAACCGCGTAACCCGCCCCGCGCTTTATGGAAAAGCCCCGCAATTTGTGCGGGGCTTTTTTGTGCCGTTTTCCGATGTTTGGAAAACTATGGAATCGTCGTGCAGAGAACCGTCAGTTTCGCGCCGTCCGGGCAAAGCGTATATTCACCCTGCGAAGCCGGAACCAGCCACGACTGGCCGGGAGCCAGCGTTTCCTTTCCACCATCCCACGCAATCGTTCCAGAGCCTTCGGCAATAAAGAGCGCATGGAAGGATGTTCCACCCACGGGAAAATTCTGCTCTGCGCTCAGCTTAAAGCGGTCGAGCCGGAAATATTCGCAGTTCTGAATGGTTGTTCCGCAGACCTTGCAGCGCGGGTCGCCGTTATTCTCCCAATCAATCACCTGCATCGCTTTATCAATGTGCAGCTCACGCCCTTTCCCATTGGCATCTACGCGATCCCAGTCATAAATCCGGTACGTCGTATTCGAGTTCTGCTGAAT
>JAQUXG010000001.1 GCA_028692515.1 Kiritimatiellales bacterium
GTCTCTTTCTTGCGGGGGCGTAGCTCAATGGTTAGAGTGCCAGCCTGTCACGCTGGATGTTGCGGGTTCGAGTCCCGTCGCTCCCGCCACTCTTTCCCCTCATTCTTTTTTGAAAAATCAGGGGCAGGGGTGTGTTTAAGGCCGGTGGGTTTGCCCGGGGTTCCGCTGAGAGCTGATGGTGCGGTTAGTCCAGAAGGATTTCCTGCTGATAGGCCGGAACGGCGCAGGACCAGCCGGTTTTCTCTTCGAGAAGTTTTTTAAAGGCGTTGGCGGCATCGGGCTCGCCGTGGGTGACGAAGACGCGGCGCGGCGCTTTTTTGAGCGCGGAGAGCCAGCGCAGCAGTTCGTTCTGGTCGGCGTGCGCGGAGAACCCGGATATTTTTTCGATACGCGCTTTCACCTCATGCTCTTCGCCAAAGATGCGAATCGGGTCAACCCCGTCGAGGATGAGACGCCCGAGTGTTCCAACAGCCTGATAACCCACGAAGAGAATCGTGCTTTCGGGGCGGCTGATGTTGTTTTTCAGATGGTGCTTGATGCGGCCTCCGGTACACATGCCGGATCCGGCTATAATAATGGCGGTGCCCTTGATGTGGTTGATGGCTTTCGACTGATCGGCCGTATTGGACATCGTCAGCCCGGGCAGGTCGCAAAGATGTGCCCCCCTGTGAATCAGATCCATCGTTTCGTCATCGAACAGCTCGGGGTGTTTTTTGAATACCTCTGTGACCCGGATTGCCATCGGACTGTCGACGAAGGCGAGCAGATGCGGGATGCGGTTTTCGCGAAGCAGTCCGTTGAGGTGATAAAGCAACTCCTGCGTGCGCTCGACGGCGAAGCTGGGAATGACGATGTTGCCGCCTGCTTTGTGCGTTTCGTTAATGATGCGCGCAAGTTCGCTTGGAATGTCTTTGGCTTCGCCGTGCAGACGGTCGCCGTAGGTGGATTCGGTGAGAACATAGTCGGCGGAGTCAAACGGGTCGGGATCATTAATAATCGGCATGCCCCAGCGGCCGACATCGCCGGAAAAGAGAATGGTGCGTGTTTCGCCGCCTTGCTCGACCGCCAGCCGGATGCTGGTGGAGCCGAAGATGTGGCCCGCTTCGCGGAAGGTGGCGGTGATACCGGAGCCGACCGGTACGGCGGTTTTGTAGTGCACCGGCGTGAGTAGCGGAATGGTGTTTTCGACATCTGCGGCGGTGTAAAGCGGGGTGTAGGGGAACGGACTGGTCTTGTTTGCTTTTTCGTGGCGCGCTTTTTTGTGTTTCACGTCTTCTTCCTGCAGGAAGGCGGAATCTTTCATGATGATCTGCGCGATTTCGGCCGTGGCGGGCGTGCAGTATATTTTTCCGCCGAACCCCTCTTTGACCAGGCGAGGCAGGCGTCCGCAGTGGTCGAGGTGGGCATGGGTCAGTAGAACGGCATCAATGGTTGAAGGCGGGACAGGGAAGGGATCCCAGTTGCGCTGCTTGAGGTCGCGTTCCTGATAGAGCCCGCAATCGACCAGAAGGCGCGTGCCGTTTGCTTCGATCAGATAGCAGGAACCGGTAACGTTCTGTGCCGCACCAAAAAAGTTTAATTTGATATTCATGAAACCTCCTAAGTCCGGTCAGTGTAGCGAGTAATTCATCTGCAAACAATTAAACCCTTGTGCAAAGTTCCGATTTTGTATTTCCTATGCGGACTTCTGCGGGCATGTGGTGAAATTGGTATACACGCAAGATTTAGGATCTTGTGCCTTACGGCGTGCGGGTTCGAGTCCCGCCTTGCCCATGCTTAGTAAATCGACCGGAAGGATTTGAATATGCTGCCGCAACATGGAGGAGTACCGAACTTAAAACTGCGTCTTTCGGGGCCGATCCTGCTGTTGCTGGCACTTGTTTTGATTACAGGGTTGATGCTGACGTTTTCGTCTTATACTCATGCGGAGCCGGGAGATGTGGTTGCACAAAACCGCACCAAACTCTCGCTGATCATCACACTGCTGCTTTCTTTTTTTATTCTGCTGGCCGGTACAGGCCGCTGGTGGCATCCGCATCTCTGGAGGCAAGGTAACAGCCAGAGGCATCGCCGCCGCGGGCATCGTTCCAGATCTTATCGTCGCTGAGGTTTTTGGTTGCGTTCACTGAAACTGAACAGTACCTTTTCTTCCCTTTCAGACGGACGCGTAGCTCAGTTGGTAGAGCAGCTGACTCTTAATCAGCGGGTCAAGGGTTCGAGCCCCTTCGCGTCTACCACCTTAAGTTGTTGCAAAACAACAACTTAAGATATAAATACGCATCGATAATAAAAAGTTGACTGGTTGCATTTTAGGCGCAAACCCCCGTAAAGATAGTCTTCGGCGTTGCATCTTGGTTGCATTACGACTGTAGTACGCACGGCTAATCCCAAAATCGCCTGCTCGCAAATTAGCTTCTGATTCGAATTTCATTTTCAGCACGAACCCGAACAGGAACCAACTGGGGAATATGCGTCACGATGTCGTTGTAAATATCGCCGGAGTAACTCGGCGCAGAGATTGTTACAACAACACCAAACCGAACCGGTATATCTACACCATTTCGAGACATCGCGTGTAAAACCAGCGCAGGATTGCATAAGCCTCTTGCGAGTTTGCGAGTCCCATTTCGTATTATGGTATCCCACTTGAGATCCCGCTTTCGGAGTGTTTCCTCGGTAGCATGCCTTCCCGATTCCGATTTAGGTAGCGCACTCATTTTCCAGCCGCTCTTCTCTAAGTCTCGCGCATGTTCTTTGGCATTCACTACATCAACATATTCAGACGCTTTGGTTGAGGGGTCTGTAAACTTAAACAGGTTCCCGTTAGGGTAGAAGCCTTCCTCTATACAATGAGATGTGTACTCCAACGAATCCAAGTCATTGACCGCGCTTTCGATAGCAATAGTCCACTTTAGATCTACTTTCCCCGACAGCGTGATAACATCTGGGATGGGAATCGGAAGCTTAACATTGTTTTTTGGGGTTATTGTGCCTTGAAAAAGAATAGTTGCCGTTTTGTCTGAACATTGTAGGTGCAAATCAACATCTTCGCAGATGCATCCATATCCATAATCGAAACACCGCCCATTTTCAGGGTGTGCCGCATTATGAATAATGAGAGCTCTGGCAACCAAGGGATCAACTCTCTCCGCAAGGCCTATAAGCTGAGCTGCAAGACCTGCCACAATCGGAGCCGAGAAACTCGTCCCCATTTCAAGCACCCTGTATTTTTCGTCAAGCGATACAAGATGCATCGGCTCGTTGTTAGACCCACCAAATGCCAATATATCAGGCTTTGTCTTTGCCCCCTCCCGCCCCGGCCCGCAACAGGAATAAGACGCTTTGACTTTGCCGTCATGCGCTCCAACCCCGAGCCCATTTACCATATCTGATGGAGACTGAATTCTATTGTTCGGACGGCCATACTCACCCGCATTGCCGCAGGCAACTACAAACAAGACGTTGTGTGTGTGGGCGAGATTATCTAAGGCATATGAGAATCTAGAAATACTGTCATCCAAAATGGGGCCATCCGGCCCAAAACTAAGGTTGTACACTTTAATATCAGGTCGTGACGGCACAACAGCCTCTATTAGATCGATGGCCTCGTATAGGTCTATGTCTCCGTTATCTGCCAAAGGGAAAACCCTGAAACTTTCAACAGAAACATTGGGCGTTGGCAATGGCTGTCCATGAGCATGTTTGTTCAGCTGCCCATACAAAATAGCTCCCGCGACTGCGGTGCCGTGAGCAACGGCTCCGTTGTCTGGCGAAGATCCCACAGACGGGTTGCCAATTTCATTGCAGTATGGAGCCAACAACGGATGCCCCGCCTTTATCCCTCCATCAAAGACCCCAACCTTGATCGAGGATTTCCCTCTCGCCTCAGGCGGAAGGGGCGCAGGAATACCCGCACCTCCAAAGTCCCTCATTTCTGGAATGGATCTAATCTGAAGAGGGCGAATCGAACGAAGCGGGTTGTATTCATTAATGTGATCAATTAGTGCTCTGGTTGCTTTCATGCTTATGAATGCAATGTTGCTTTCATAAATTCTCGGGCGTAATTCCCCGCAATCTTCTCCAGAACTCTCCACCAGTGTTTGAAAATGTTCAATCAAAGCCTTTTGTTCCCGCTCAGAGGGATGAAGCACAATCTCGACTCGTCCAGACTTCCAATCGTTGTCAAATCCCATGACTCGCTCAGACGAGCTAAGGGCATCAAGATGCTCTATGCGGCAAACATCTGCAATAAATGCCTTTGTCAGCTCAGTTTCGCGTTCATTCAGCAAAGCAATAATTTTATTAAGCGCAGATATATGACTGCGAACAAAGATCGTCTTGCCAACAAAGCCTTCAACTCCGCGATCTGTTTTTTTCTTCACTCTGTTGGTTTGTGTTACTTCTTTAGCTGAAACATTCCAAGCACGAGCACCGATCCGTCTCATTCCTGAAACGCTTCCAATAAACGAAGAAAAATCGAAACTTTTTGCCAACGCCTCAGGATGGGCTCGCAGACAATAAAAAAACTCATCGCCATACCTAAGCCCATCGGGGATGCGCTCAAAGCCATCTTTGAGTTGCTCAATATGGCGAATCATATCGACACGAGCGGCTTCAAACTCTTTCGGGGGTTCAGATGGCTGCACGAAATATCGGCGATCAATCAAACTCATTAACTTTTCGCCGTTCCCGAGAATTGGTCGTCTCTCATTCATTGCTTAACCCCCTTCTTGATGTGGTATTGAACCGTTGTGGTGCTCAACCCCGATAGCTCGGCGAGCTTCCGAACAGAGATTTTTGATCCCAAGGCCTGCTTCATTGCATAACACAAAATGCCGATTTTTTTAGAGTTTTCCCGTCTGGCACAGTCCAAAAGTGTCGTCATTAATGATTCATCAAGAGGCATTTCGTTTATAAGGTGATGTTTGATGGCGTTATTTGAATACAAAACAATCTCAGAGGCATTTTTCCCTTTTAAAACCTCGCCAAGCAAATCAAGGATGCTCGGTGAGACAGTATCTAGACGTTCACCAAGAGATCGTGCAATTATGGCAATAACTTGCTCCTTGTCGGGTAGCGGTAGGGAAACACAAGAGTCAAATCGCCGATAAATTGCCGGATCTAAAAGCTCAGGGTGATTTGTCGCCGCAATCAATATTGAACGGGAGGGCCAAGACTCCATCTCTTTGAGCAAAACATTTACAATGCGCTTTAGCTCACCCACATCCGTAGCGTCGTCGCGACGCTTGGCGATCGCATCAAACTCATCAAGAAAAAGTATAATGGATTCTTGTTTAGCATAACTGAATATCCTTTTAATATTAAGCCCCGTATTTCCTAGCAAGCTAGACAAAGACGTGGCGAGATCAAATACGGCAATCTTCATTTCCAATTTTTGCGCGAGCCACGTCGCAAGCATAGTTTTTCCTGTGCCGGGAGCACCCGTTAATAGAAGTTTGTTGGCAGGCATAACTCCAGCTTTCAATAGCTCTTCTGCCCGCTCTCGCTCTGCAACAAACCGAGCGACTTCGCTTTCGATTCGAGCATCAAAAACAGGCTTCAGTGCTCCGCGAGTAGCATCATCTACTTGTAGCAAGTTTGCGTGGGTATCGCGATCTGCGGGAGGCGAAACCCCAACGGATCGAAACGCCCCGTTCCCCTTAGAATAGCCGGACAAAACGGCGGCAATCCCTTTGGCTACATCTGGAAACTCATTTCGCAATCGTCGAACCAAAGATATCGCGGACAACTCTAGGTTTTTCTTGTCTTCAAGCAAGCCAGCCTCTACTAATGCCGGAAGGTCATTAGCCCATGATTGTTCTATAATATTATTTTTTCTCATTATTGATGTCGTTTTTATTTATTAAAATTTGGGTAAAAACAATGGGTTGTTCTAATTTTTTATAAAATGCTTTTTTATAGAACAAAGGTCAAGGGGGAACTTTCCAGCTCAGTAGGGAAAATCGGCGACCCATTGAATCGCCAAGCACCTTAGTGCGTCAAGCGTACGTTTTTGGTCTTTCGTCGTTTCGCCAACGGCGGTCTTAAAAGGAGTATTTTTCGACACTAAACGCCCAATGATAGCTTACACTTGAAAGAATCCGCCCAAAACAAATGCGTTGCTGCTATAGACGTGCCTCTGACAATAGATCTGATGCCGCGCAGTCAAATGCATGAGCAAAACGCAGAAGGCTATCCACTGTGATATTCTGCTCGCCTCGCTCCACTTTCCCGATGTAATTGCGATGCGCGCCAACGACTTCAGCGAACTTTTCTTGACTGAGGTTAAGGGCGTTTCTCCGCACACGGATTACTTCGCCAAGACTTTTTCTGGCGGCATTTTTATCAGGCGACTTCACGCTTGATAGAACACCATGATAGTGTATTTTCATCTACACACTGAAGTGGTGTAAGTCATCTTTTTCTCATGGTTCATTCGGAGTATGGTATGAAGTGGATAATGTCTTTAATCCTTGCTGCTGTTCTGGTCGGATGTACAACCACCCCGCCTTTCGACTGGAATAATGTTGAACTGATAGGAGGTCGTATTCGAACCACTCGGGATGAGTACAAAAAGCTCGATAAGGTTACCGGCCCTAAATACATCGCCTTCCGCACCTCATCGTTTGCTATCGACAAAAACGATCTCTCTTACTTCCTGAGAGCATTTCGACCAGAGAATGGGCGATGGACTTGTCAGCTTTATGTTATCCATGCGTATGACTACAGTAGCAGTCATCCGTCCATCCGCCGTCGAGAAATAAACGGCTATCGAGAGGCCTTTGGTGCAGATGGACAAATGCTCGATTTTGACCGCATAGATTTGGATATAGATCTCGGCTCATCCACGGTCTATACCGCCACAGAAGAGTTTGCCGTGAATCTGCCTGTGGCGTATTTGGAAAAGCATCGTCTTGACGGATTAAACATCAGAGCTGATGGAAAAAATTGGTCAACCATCTGCCAGTTACCCTCGGCATACGTTCAGGCATTTTTGCAAAAACTATCAGAAAGGAGCCCCTCGGCTCCTTAGCCGTGCTCATAGGGTGCCTTTCGTATTTCATCATCATAGAGCCGCTCTAAAAGCCCAAGGACATCTGGAATATCTTCTCCAACCAACTTTGACGCGCATCTCTTAACAATGGCTCCATAGTTCTTCATGACTTGGGCCATAAGCAGTTGTTTGGTGCCAGCATCTCCGAGATTACCACCACAAGAAATTGCCCCGCATGAGTGCAGTCTCAGAAAAATATGTAAAGAGGCTTTCAACAGTCCCTCTCGGGTAAATTTTTCCTGCTTGGGCAGAGAATCTAGCTTCCCCTCAAGCTCTTTCACTCTGCTTCGGATCTTTACGGGCACACTCATTTAACTGCTCCTCCATTATTGCCAGCCGGTCTTCAAGACTCTGTACCTCTTTGACTCTCAGTCCGTAATCGACCATATCCTTACTGGCAAGGCGACGTATCCGCTCATCCTGTGAGTCCATGAGATCCGCTAACGTTTCAACCGCCTTGGACGTGTAGGTTTTAATGGACTCAACCGCCGACTCAAGTACAGCACTCCGCCGGTCTTTCAACCTCGCCCTGAAATCTTGATCTTCTAGCCAACGGTAAATAGTTGCGCGGCTCACTTTTGCCGCTTTTGCCGCCACCCCAACAGAGGGCGAGGTCAAAAGTGCGACAATGGCAATTTCGCGCTTGGCTGTCTCATTTTGTTTCATAGTGTCTCAGAACCTTAATATTCGTCTTCCCACCGCCTATCTTTCAGCCATTTTTCAGGATAAAGGATCATGGTTGCCTCAACATCGGTTCGAGATATGTTCTCACAATACCTTCTCACTCCAGCCAATAGCGTGTCAGCACTGACAACACTAAGGGAGTCCTCATACATGATGAACGAAGGCCGTTTTCCCTCTTTCCTCGGGTAAGCCGCCCACCACTCCAAAAATTGAGGGGAATATTCTTTCTCCTCATTCTTCCCATTCTTTCGTTCTTCGTTAGTGGCCACTGAACCGCCCTTGGCTTGACCTCTGCCTGCCGCTGGATTGCCCCGTAGCTCGCCCTCACTACAAAGATTCACATCATAAACCTGAGTGGAAAGTATGGTTGCGACAGTTCCCTTGTTTGTCCCTTTGAATGCCACATATCCAAGGCTTTCTAGCCGATTTTTAGCAGTACGGTATTCTTTTTGAGTCAGACCGCATTTTGCATGGTCTCCTAGAAGACACTGTCCGGGCTGTAAATTACGCCGGTTTGGAACTGAGCTCCATCTTGCCCGCAATGCAATCAGTGCAAGCAAAAGGAACGCGTTGGGATCTGTCTCCAGCAGTTCCATCGTTTCAACAGAGCGGTTGAGCTTCACAAATCCGTTCATGGGGCCGCTACTCACCGCCAACGCGGCACTCATTGAGAAGCGTGTCGAGATCCGCGATGTCATAAACGAAGCAACGAGATCCTATCTTGTGATAAGGAATCCGGCCTTGCTGGGTTAGATCATGCAGATATCGTCTGCTAACGCCTATGTATTCCGCCGCTTTCCCCGCTTTCAAAGCACGAGGAGTGATTTTTCTTGTCTGCATAGCTTTCCATCCTTTTTACCGGCAAGAGCGCATCTCTCGCTTTCTGGATGGACTATGCCTCTCATGCGCGGTGCATTGGGCGGGAGTTGCACCAAAAAATCACCACCATGTTTGTTCAGACTTTTTGATGTGCGTCTTAGCGGCGCGCAACGAAACATTATGTCGTTCCGCACAATCTGTAAGTGCTTTCGTAAAGCTCACGTACGAGCTTTTTGCATGATACGCCTTCATATCCTCTACTATGGCGAGATATTTTTTGGAAAACGCACTAGATATCATTTTTCCGGCTTGTGACGACCCCTGAAGCACCTTCCTACCTCGCCTTGTGTGCTCATTATTCTTTTCCGCATATTCCGAGTTTAATTCTTTCTGGCATTCGTCGTAAAACGCACCTTCTTCGGCTGTTTTTGGAAACGGGATGTCGTATGGGCTTTTAAACCTTTGGGCACATTCCCGCGCGATCTCTGCTCGCTCACTTTTGAGCATTAAAGCTAAGGCCGCCTGAAATAATTCGTTTTTGCGTTCCGACGACAAATTAGCTTTGGCCGCCTCAAGGAGTGCGAAATGCATAATGTCATTTTTTGCACTCATCTATGCCGCCCCCGCTTTTGATAGTGGAATAACTTTTGTTTCCGTACTGGGCATTATTTTAAAGAATTTTTCCGCCTGTGCTTTCCGGTTTTGGGCAAGCCCTTTGTAATGCCGTTGGAGCATTTTTGAATCTGTATGACCAAGCCGATGAAGGGTTTCGTCCAAGCCTTCCAATGCGAAGCAGAAGGTCGCAAAGGTGTGCCGTGCCCCGTCCTGTATAGAGGCTACTCCGGCCTTCTGATAAACTTTCGTGCGCCACCTTTTTAGGGTTGTCGCCGAATATGGGAAAACCTTCCCGTCTTTTTCACGGTATTTTAAGAGCCATGCTTTGAGGTTGTCCGGCACGGTAACAATGCGGGCGGAGCGGGTTTTTGATTGTTCCGCCCGAATGTGAATTTCCCCAAGGTTTAAATCCATATCCTGCCAGTTGAGGCGGGTAATCTCTTCGGGTCGCACTCCAGCAAAAAAGGCAACTGCCAGATACGGAACAAGCTCGGGCCGCAACTCCTGAGCCTTACAAAAAATCTCCTGTGCTTCACTCGGGGTGTAGATGTCGGGGGTGTGCGATTCGGTTGAAACCGGTCGGGTGCGCTTTACGGGGTTCGCCGTAGCCTTCCCTGTGCGCATTGCCCAATTATAAAAACCGCCAAGATAACGTTTCTGGTTAATTCGACTGGTGCCTAACATCCCTCGCTCATCCATGAAATCATCAATATCCTTTGGCTCAACAGCATCAATCGCCATGTGTCCAAATTGCTCTTTGCAGGGCTTAAGCCATTTTTGAATCTCATCAAACGAGCGCGGGCGCAGCTCGTTGTTTTTCAGGTCGCGCTCTTTTTTCTGGATATACCGCTCAACTAGGGCCCCGAAACCGTTGGTCTCATCTACCTTTTGATGATGCTTTGCGTAGAACTTGGCGGCGGTTCGCAAATTCACCCCGAATTCTTTGAGAAGAAAAAGGGCCTCAACCGCATCCGTTTTCTTTTCATCACTGAACCGAAGCGCGGTAATGCCCTTATTCCCAGCCTCAACACTTTTTTTATGTGCCCAGCCGATGGCCTCATCTTTTGTTTTGCAGGTCTTTCTGACGTGCCTGCCGGATTTACGCCCAAGATCAACTTGATACCGCTTACCTGCCGCAGTCTCTTGGAGCCGAATCCGAAACCCATAATGAATTTCGAATTTATCTTGTTTAAATGTCGCCCCTGTTGCCTTTTTCATAGTGGCAACATGATGAAAGATGGGCGTAGAAAAGCAAGCTTTCGTTGCATATCGGTTGCATCATTAATTTTTATACTTATGGAAGTTGTTTTATATAAAACGATTATAAAAATATGAATAACTGACTCTTAATCAGCGGGTCCCCGGTTCGAGCCCGGGCGCGTCTACCACTCACAAACTGAGCTTCTTCTAAAACCGACCTGACCCTCCATCCATCGCGGTCTGGAATGGGTGCGGGGTCGAAGTGGAGCCGGCGGAGGGACTTGAACCCCCGACCAGCTGATTACAAATCAGCTGCTCTACCACTGAGCTACGCCGGCGTAAAAAGAGGCGGGATTATGCGAAAAGCAGCGACAATGTCAATTCATCTACCTGAAGAAACCCGTTTCTGTTTTTTACCGCTTCCCCTTTTCGGGTTTTCCGCCCGGCATCCGGCCTTGTCATCCCTCTAAACCCGCTCGAGATGGTCTTTGCCCCTCGGCTGATCCGGAATTCGCTGGCGCAAGAAATCATTCTCATCATACGCAGGTTCCTTCACACAGATTAAAACAGAGGGGATTGTTTCTGCGCGAGGGGGTTCCTCTTAGACGAACCTCTGGAATAAAGGGAAGCGCCGCGTCAGCCGCGCTTATAGCCCGGACGATGGTGCCGCAGGTGACTGAAGCCGTAGCGAGAAAAAGCCACAATGATCAGAAGAACGGTCAGGATCAGTGTAACAATCAGAATAAAAAGCCCCCGATTACACCCTGTACAATAGGCATCTTCGATAAAAAAATAGGCGGACAGAAGTCCGCCTACAACGGCGGTAAAAACTGCGGCCAGCAACAACCCGTGATATGGGCGTAATTTGAACATCGGGACTCTGTCGCCTGTTAACATCATTGCTTGTTATCCTTTTTTCAACCGCAATTTCGGCGGTTTCGCTTGATAAAAGCAATAATTATTCCTGAACATTTTCTTTTTGTTTGCGGAGGGGAAAATCCCCATAAAAAAGCGAATTTTTTTGTTTCAGACAGATTTTGTGAAAAGAAAGGTTTCTCACCGATGAGGGGAATGTGCGATCCACCGCTTAAGTGGTGACCCCAACGGGAATCGAACCCGTGTTCCCAGGATGAAAACCTGGTGTCCTAACCGCTGAACGATGGGGCCTGAAAAAGTGAGGGCGTAAGATAGCAGACCCGCACGGCGGAGCAACATAAAATAAACGATTTTTTGATCTATGCATTTTTGCCCCCCGCTGGCATCCTCCTTTGTGTTCCCGGGGTGCCGGACGCCGTAAGGCGGACGAGCTGAGATAATACCCGAAGAACCTGATCCGGTTAGTACCGGCGAAAGGGAGTGACGCATCTCGGCAAAGCTCTCTTTCAACAAGGAGAGCTTTTATGTTTTTAACAGTAAACGGCGAAAAATTTGAACACGGCGGCGACGGAACCGTCCCCGCCCTGCTGTCCGAACTCGGCGCAACGCCGGAACACACCGCGCTGACTGTAAACGGCGAACTCGTTTTTTCCAAGGATTGGAAAAGCTTCAAACTCAACGACGGCGATGCCGTTGAAGTACTGACTTTTGTAGGAGGTGGCTAAAATGAACCTTGAAACTCGAAACTTGAAACTTGGCGGCCATGAATTCAAATCGCGGCTGATTCTCGGAACCGGAAAATTTTCCAATACCGCAACCATGATTGCGGCGATCGAGGCATCCGGCACCGAACTCGTCACTGTCGCGCTGCGCCGTTTTAACCGTGACAAGCCCTCCGATGACCTCTGCGCGCCACTGGCGAAGCTCAAAGGCGTCAAACTAATGCCCAACACCTCCGGCGCGATGAACGCCAAAGAAGCCGTGCGCGCCGCACAGCTCGGGCGCGAACTGAGCGGCAGCCCGTTCGTCAAAGTGGAAATTCATCCGAACCCGCATCACCTGATGCCCGACGCGATTGAAACGTATCTGGCCGCCAAAGAACTGGCCGCCGACGGCTTCATCGTTTTGCCCTACATTCCTGCGGACCCCGTCCTCGCCAAAAAACTCGAAGACGTCGGATGCGCGGCCGTCATGCCGCTCGGCGCGGCCATCGGGTCCGGCGGCGGACTCTCCACCGCCGACATGATCCAGCTGATCCTTCGCGACAGCAACATTCCGGTTATCGTCGACGCCGGACTGCGTGCGCCGTCCGAAGCCGCCCGCGCTATGGAAATGGGTTGCGATGCCGTGCTCGTCAACTCCGCGATCGCCGCCGCCAGGGATCCCGCCGCGATGGCCAGAGCCTTTGCGCTCGGCGTCGAAACCGGCTACGCCGCGCGGCAGGCCGGCTTAATGCCCAAGTCCGAACTCGCCATTGCCACCAGCCCTTTAACCTCGTTCCTCTCATGAACAACGACCTCCCAGACTGGCTAAACCCTGCACCGTGGCTGAGCCGAACCTTCTCCGCCGCCGATGTGCAACACGCTATCGGCACCGAAGCGCCGGACGAAGAAACGCTCGCCGCGCTGCTCTCGCCAGCGGCGGAGGAGTTTCTTGAATCAATGGCCGCACGCGCTCAAGCGCTGACGCAACGCCACTTCGGACGGATCATTCAACTCTACGTCCCGCTCTATCTCTCCAGCTGGTGTTCCGGCGGATGCGCCTACTGCGGTTTTGCCGCCGACCGACACACGGATCGTCATGCGCTGGATTTTGCCGGCGTTGAGAAAGAGCTCTCAGCCATTAAAACCATGGGCTTCGAAGAAATTCTCCTGCTGACCGGCGAACGATCCAGCGAAGCGGATCTCGACTACCTGCGCGAATGCATCCGGCTGGCGGCGCAAAAATTCCATAATGTCGCCATTGAAGTCTTCCCGATGGCGACGGAAGAATATCGTTCCCTGGCGGAAGCCGGATGTACCGGCGTAACGCTCTATCAGGAAACCTTTCATCCGGAAACCTACGACGTCATGCACCGATGGGGTCCGAAAAAAGATTTCTTCAACCGGCTGGACGCTCCGGCACGCGCGCTGGCGGGCGGCATGCGCTTCGCAGGACTCGGCGCGCTTCTCGGGCTATCCGATCCGCGTTTTGATATGCTCGCGCTCTACCGCCACGCCCGCCACCTGCAAAAATCCTTTTGGCAGTCCGGGCTGACGATCTCGTTTCCGCGCATCCGTAACGAAGCCGGCGGATTTATCGCGCCGCATCCGGTCGATGAAAAACTGCTCGCGCAGATTATTCTGGCATTCCGCATCTGCCTGCCGAATGTCCCGCTGACGCTCTCCACCCGCGAAAGCGCGGCGTTCCGCGATGGCATCGCGGGCATCGGGATCAGCAAAATGAGCATCGCCAGTAAGACTACCGTCGGTGGCTACGGAGATACGGGGTCAGAAGACCTGTCACGCCGTAGCGGTGCGAAGGCGGAAGCGCAGTTTGATGTCAGCGACGATCGCGGCCTCGACGAATTCTGCGCCAGGCTCCACAGCAAAGATCTCGAGCCGGTCTTCAAAAACTGGGACGGCATTTATCGCCTTACAGCTTGAGCGGACACCCCTTACCGTGAACGGCTGTCACGGGGCGAGTAACCGAGGATCGACTTAAACCGGCGGCTGAAATGATACGGATCGGAATACCCGAGAATTTCCGAGACCATGCGAACACTGAATCCGGTTTTGAGAAGTTCTTCCGCTTTTTCGACACGTATCTGATCTTGATAGGCTTTCGGCGAAAGTCCGGTGCGCGTTTTAAACAGGCGCCGCAGGTGTGACTCACTGCAATTGCAAAATGCGGCCATCTGTGCGCCGTCCCACCACTGTTCCGGCTTTCGCTTCAGCTCAGAACAGAGCCGATCCACCTGACATTCTTCCGGTCTCAGGGAACCAGCTTCCGACCCGAGGGTTAGATCGGCGAGAAGATCTGCCAAACCGGAAACGGCCCGCAACCGGTGTTCCGGAGTATCCAGAGCAGCATGCTCAATGAGCGGAAGAAGCTGGCGTGCCGCACGCCCGGTCTGGACTCCGCCAGGCGCTATCGCGCCGGTCGCCATCGCATCGGCCAGTACTCCGCAGAAAAAAATCTGGTCGATTACCATTCCGCTTTGTCCGGCCGCGACATCATGAACCTGTCCGGGGCTGATAAAAAAAAGCTGCCCGGATGAAACCGAGGCCCGTCCGCCGCCTTCGGTCCAAAGCCACCCGCCGCCGGAGATTACCTGCCCCAGACAGAAAAATTCCAGTTGGCAGGGACGGATGTCTGCGCGCGGGGAAATGGTTTTGGCAACACACGATGAAAAAACGGCCAGCCCATCTGCGGCACTTCGAGCCCGCACCGTCTCTTCCGGACGGAGAATTAAAACCCCATCTATTGAGGTTGTGTTGATCTGGCTCGATTCGTACAGACTGACCATAGTTTATCCGGATGTCTAAAGCGCTGATCAGTATGCGCTTTAGACATTCATCCGTCTATCCGTCTGTTCCGGTTTCGAAAACTTACCCGATGATCCGGTTCATTTGATCGACACAGGCCTCTACGCGGGAGCCGAGGATCAGGTGACAAACTCCGTCGTCTTGACGCACAATGCCGCGAACCCCCAGGCCCGTGCAGACTTTTTCATCCAGCTTGCGGACATTTTTCAGTGTCACACGCAGCCGGGTGTGGGCGCAGGCCGTTATATCGTTGATATTCCCTTTCCCGCCCAGCGCGGCGAGCAATGGCTCAGCAATGCTTCCGCTGTCATCTGCCACGACCGGTTCCGGTTTTTCCGCAGTCGCAGGGTCTACAGCAACAACGGCCGTATCCGTCAGATCCGCTTCCGCTCCGGCAGTTTTGAGATAAATCTGCATGTCGGTTTTCAGGTTCTCGGAGCGGGTTCCGAAAATCGCCTGAATCCCGTCACCCACCACCATGACGCCTGTCGCGCCGAGCTGTTTGAGCTGCTCTTTGTTTACTTTGGCAATGTCATGCACGCTGATGCGCAACCGGGTGATACAGGCATCGAGGGTCTTAATATTTTTCCGTCCGCCGAATGCCAGAACCAGCTGGAGCGGAAGCCCGCCGCTACCGGATGCCACGACGGACTCTGCGCCGCCAGCCTCCAGTTCCACGGGATCTTCTTCCCGTCCGGGCGTTTTCAGGTTGAACAACCGGATCGCGGCACTGAACAGGAAGTAATACAAGGCCGCCCAGATCGGGCCGAGAACCAGCAACCAGGCTCCGTGCGTTGACTTGCTGAACAGAACGACAAAGTCGATAAAGCCGTGAGAGAATGTCATGCCGTGTTTGATGCCCAGCAGAATGCAGGTCGTATACGCCAGCCCGGCCATGATCGCGTGCAGCAGATAGAGAAGCGGAGCGACAAACATAAAGGCGAATTCAAGCGGTTCGGTGATCCCGGTCAGGAAGGAAGTCAGCGCGGCTGAAATCATGATACTGCCGACCAGCGCGCGTTTCTCAGGTTTTGCCGCGTGCCAAATGGCGAGCCCGGCCGCCGGCAGACCCCACATCTTGAAGAGATAGCCGCCCGCCAGATTTCCGGCGGTCGGATCGCCCGCGAGATAGCGCTGAATTTCTCCGTGAATCACTTCGCCGTTGGCCTTGGTGAATTCGCCGACCTCGAAGAAGAAGGGCACGTTCCAGATGTGGTGCAGCCCGAACGGAATCAGGAGCCGTTCAACGAAGCCGTAGATTGTGAACGCCAGCGCTGGACTCTCGGAGGACGCCCAGAATGAAAAGGCCTTGATCATCCGACCGATCGGCGGCCACGCCAGACTCAGCATCAGGCCGAGAAAAATGGCGCAGAATGCGGTCGCAATCGGAACAAACCGTTTGCCGGCAAAAAACCCCAGATAGGTCGGCAGTTTGATCCGGTAATATTTATTGAACAGCGCGCTGGCCATTCCTCCGACCAGAATGCCGCCGAGCACCCCGCAGTCAATGGACTGTATGCCCATGATGGCTTTGGTTTCCACGCCCATCATGGTCGCCATAGCCCCCATCGTCGAAAGCATCACAAAGTATCCGACGGTTGCCGCCAGCGCGGATACGCCGTCGTTTTCTGTAAATCCCAGAGCAACCCCAAGGGCGAAAATCAACGGCAGAATTCCGAAGATCGCGCCGCCGGCGGTTTCCATATAGGTCGATACAATGTGCGGGATAAACGGCAGATCGGCCGCCCCGACCCCCAGCAGAATGCCGGCCGCCGGCAACACCGACACCGGGAGCATCAGTGCTTTTCCCATTTTCTGAAGATTCGCGAAAATTCCTTTCGTGAATCCAAGCCGCTTCGTTAAAAACATCTTCATGATTTTCTCCTGATTATTGATTGAAAGAAGCCACCCGCGCACGAACCTCCACGGCCCCGGACAACGCCAGCACCTGGCCTAAAAGATCCTGACAGGCGGAGCGACGAAGCGAACGGATTTGCGCCTTGACGGCGGGAACGGCCGATACGGGCACGCTGAGTTTATCGATACCCATTCCGATCAGTAGCGGGACGGCGTACGGATCCGCCGCCAGACCTCCGCAGACACTGACCGGTTTGCCGTATTTGCGTGCGGCCTCAGCCGTTCGGGCTATCAGCATGAGAACCGCCGGATTCAATCCATCGGACAGTGCCGCAAACTTCGGATGCCCACGGTCAACCGCCAGCACATACTGCGAAAGATCATTGGTTCCAATAGAGAAGAAATCGACCTCGACGGCAAAGATTTCGGCCAGCATTGCTGCCGCCGGGACTTCCACCATCATACCGATTTTAACCGGCGGAACACCTGCGGCGGCGCGCTCTTTTTCGAGCATCGCTTTCGCCTGCCGAAACTCATCCAGCGTCGTAATCATTGGGAACATCACCTCGACCGGCCCGGCGGCGGAGGCCGCAAGAATCGCCCGCAGCTGCTGCCGGAAAATTTCCGGATTATTCAAACAGGCACGGATGCCGCGTTCGCCCAGAAAGGGATTCTGCTCTTTCGGAATCGGCAGGTAAGCCAGCGGCTTATCGCCGCCGATATCCATCGTCCGGATTACCAGCGGTTTCCCGTTCAGCTCGCGGATCATCCCGCAATACACCTGCTCCTGTTCCTTCTGCTCCGGCGGATTTGAGCGATCCTGAAATAAAAATTCACTGCGCAACAGGCCGATTCCCTCTGCGCCGGCTTGCGGCGCGGCAGCCACGTCGGCGGGAGTTCCGGCGTTGCCGGAAACGGTGACTGTTTGTCCGTCGAGCGTAACGGCCGGCTCCTGGCAATGTGCGGCATCTTCGCGGGTTTTTTCAATCAGACGAGTCTGCGCCCGCTCCGCATCCGCCAGGCGCTCCGCCGGAGGATCAATTTCCAGCAGGCCGTTTGATGCGTCCAGCACCACCCGGGTTCCATCAGGAATATGCATCGCCTGCGCCGGCAAACCGGCCAGTGCCGGAATTCCCATCGAGCGGGCAATGATGGCTGAATGCGATGAGCTTCCGCCGCCAATTGTGCATAATCCGAGAACCTTTGTGCGATCCAGCGAGGCCGTTTGCGACGGCGAAAGCTCCTCGGCAAAAACGATGGCCTGATCGGGAAATACAATGCATTCCGATTCATGGCCCAGAATGATTCGCAGCGTACGAATTCCGACATCGCGCAGATCTACTGCCCGCGCGGCCAGTAATTTGTTTTGAAGGAGGGCAAGGCTCCCCGCCTGTTCTGTATAGGCTTTCTGCCAGGCAAAGGCGGCGCTTTTCCCGCGCTGGATTTCAGCATAGACGGTCTCCAGCACCTCCGGGTCTTCCAGCAATTCGAGGTGCGCCTTGAAAATATCTCCGTCCGGACCTCCCGTGGAATTCATCAGACTCGTGATTTCCAGATGAGCTTGCTGAACGCTTTTTTCAAAAATTTCGCGCTGGTCGCCTTTCGTATATTCCTCAACGTCCAGTACCGGTTTTTTGAGCTGATACACCGCACCGACGGCCAGTCCGCCGGACGCGCAAACTCCGCGAACGGTTGAAGCCAGCGGCACATCTGCCACGGGCTCCGGAGCGGCCGTAACCGCTTCACCTAAGCCGCCGCGAATCAGTTCGGTCAGCGCCTCGATGGCCGCTGCCGCATCGCTACCGGTTGCCCGAATCAAAACGTGCTCGTCCTTCCCGAGCTCCATCTTCATCAGGGCGGTCGTGCTTTTTGCATTGCCCTTCCGATCCCCGCAAAGGATGTCGATGGTGGCCTTAAACGTCTTGGCTCCGTGAGCCAGTACGGCGCATGGCCGCGCATGAAGCCCTGATGGATTCCGGATCAGCACCGGAGCGGATAAAACGGCCTTGCCGAGAAAGGTTTCGTCCAGAGCCGCCTCGTCTACTCCACTCAAAGTCACTTCAAATGCGCAATCTTTTCCGGCGGTCACCGAGCCGGACCGATGGTGATAGCGAAGCTGTTCGCCATTGGTAATAATCATTTGCGTTAGCAGGCTTTTGGCGTTCAGCGCCACATAATCCATATCGAACTCGATCAGCAGATCGCCCGTGGCAACGGACGCGCCCTCTTTGATCCGGGGAGTAAATCCTTTTCCGCGCAGGTTCACCGTATCCACGCCGATATGCAGCATCACCTCAAGACCGGATTCGGTCATGATCGTCACCGCGTGATGCGAGGGGTGCACCTGGGTAATCCGCCCGGCGCATGGCGCCAGCAACCGATTGGTGATCGGGTCGATCGAAATGCCATCCCCGACCAACTTCTGCGCAAACACAGGGTCGGGAACATCCTGCAGTGCGGTCAACGGTCCGCTTAAAGGTGCAATAAAAGATACTGTTTGAACGTCTGACATGCGATTCCCTTTCAAATAACGGCCCGTTCGCCGCAGGTTTCGAAAATTATCATAGATCTGTCCGGACTGAACATGGATGGAACGATCATCCTGCATGGACATTTCGAACATCCGCCCCGCTCGTTTCGAAAAACTGAAAACGACTACGACCTGAACATAACGCAGACCTCGCCGAGAATGCAGAGTCTGGCCCCGAGACAGTCGAGCTTGAGCGGCTGGTTCAGGGAGGCGATCGAAAACGGCCCAAAGACCAACATCTTCGCCCGCAAAACAACTGTCGGCGGCTACGGAGATACGGGGTCAGAAGACCTGTCACGCCGTGGCGGGGCGAAGGCGGAAGCGCAGTTTGATGTCAGCGACGATCGCGGCCTCGACGAATTCTGCGCCATGCTCCACAGCAAAAATCTCGAGCCGGTCTTCAAAAACCGGGATGAGGTTTATCGGTAGCCGTGCGCTATTCTTGGGCGGCCGCCCATTGTTTTTTTACTGTGTCTCCGATCCGGGCATAATACAGATAAAGTATTTTAGCCAAGGTTAGATTTATGCCCCGCACCCTGTGTATATTTCTCAACATCTATCTGAATCAAGGCAAAGGCGGGGGATTTCCCCGATCCCTGTAATCATTCCAGATACTCTCCGGCGGGACATAGCCTTGTTTAGCGCTCCTCTCCGCGATACCCCCATCCCAGCCTGTCTTGCTAAGTTGTACAAGAACCCCTTGTAACCGATCTTTCGTTTTTATAGAGCCCCCATTAACGAATATAAAATCCTCGGGTTTTGTTATATAATCGCGAATAGTCACGGCTCTTGTGCTGAATGTCTTTTTTTCGCCCGGTGCAAGGTTAAGTGTTACGGTTCCGGCACAACATCTATAGCTTTCACGACGTCCGTCCTGCTCTTTAACAAAAATTCTATATTTTGCTGTTACATCCTTCATCATGCTCGGGCCAAGGTTTTCCAGCGTAATGAAATATGAGATGCTACTCTGCTTTCCCTTCGTTTCTCCCAACCCGATACTGCTGTCAACTTTAACTGTACTTTTTTTCTCACTAATATTAACCCGAAGGTCGGAAGACGACCGAAAGTTTTTATCCGCCGCCCAACCGGCGATTTTCTGCTGAGCGCCTGAGGGGAATGAACTGAACGGACGGTTGGTAATTTCTCCGCCCATCATCAGCCGGACGGTTCCTTCTTTCGCGTCGTAGTCCCGGACTTCAAACTCTTCAGCCAGTCCGTCCTGTTCCCCGAGCCTCAAAGAGCTTTCGGCTAACGCAAAACCCGCCAGTGACAGCAGGGTCATCCCAAGCAAAATCATTTTCTGTTTTTTCATTCACATCTCCAACGGAGCAGGATTTATTACAAAAGTCGTTTGAACGCGACCTTGACGAATTCTGCGCCATGCCTTGCGGTAAAGATCTCGAACCCGTCTTCAAAAACCGGGGTTCGACCTGCCGGAAGTAGGGTTATTCCTGTTTAGTTTTTGTCTTTTGGAATTTGCCCATTTTTGACCGTTCGGGAAACAGGATTTCCGTCGAATCCCGGCATGCTCATGTTCACTAGGATTCCTTCTAAATGTCCCGATTGCCCAGCCTTCACCTTGACATAATCTATGCTACCGAGCATCCCAAATTGCCGTTCCAGATGCACGTTATTCCCGTTTCGAAGGGAAATCGAGGGTGTCTGTACAATCCGTTTTTCTCCAGGCGCCAAACTCATCGAAAACCCACTTTGATTATTTCTATCGGAATCATTTTGAAAATAGAAAATTTTGCAAGTAACGGATATTTCTTGCATGGGAAACGGGGCGCGGTTCTCAATCACCATGTCATAGTATATGGTGGAAACCATTCCAACAAAACACGGGACACAGGTAACACTTTTGGTGCGCTCGTTTTTCTTTGTTTCCCGCGGGGTCATCCTAATGGAAAGTCCTGAGGATGAGCTGAAGGCCTTGCCTGTTGCCCACCCGATAATTTTTTGCTGCGTATCTGTAGGAAAAGAATTGAACGGCCGGTTTGTAGAAGCAGATTCACCGCGAAGGGTAACGATTCCTGTCTTTACATCGTAATTGCGGACTTCGCACTCTTCTGCAAGCCCGTCCTCTACACCCAGAGTCAGATGGCTTGTCGCCTGCGTCACGCCTGCGAGCCCAAAAATTGTCAAACAAAGCCAAAGCCATTTCATATGATTCATTCGCGTCTCCCGAAAATACCGGATCAGAGTCAGGTGTTTTTAACCTGACTTTTCAAGAGGTGCAACGGTAAAGAGGCAGAAACAGAGCAGACCGACTCACGGTCTGAACATAAAGTAGACCGCGCCGAGGATGCAGAGCCCGGCCCAGAGATAGTCGAGTTTGAGCGGCTGGTTCATGTAGAAGATTGAGAACGGCACAAAGACCGACAGCGCAATCACTTCCTGCATGATTTTTAACTGCGGTAGCGACAGTTGTGTGTAGCCGATCCGGTTGGCGGGCACTTGAAGCAGATATTCAAACAGCGCGATGCCCCAGCTGAGAAATGCGGCGATGAACCACTTGCGTCCGGCCATATTGCGCAGGTGCGCATACCAAGCAAACGTCATGAAAATGTTGGAGAGCGCCAAAAGGCAGGCCGATTGTATCGCGGGCGGAATCGATAATAATTTCATTCGAATTATTCCTGAATGAATCTGTAAAAACTCCCTTATCCCATCAACGATCGGACCGCGGTTTCGAGATCGGGCTGACGCAACAGACTTTCGCCGACCAGAATCGCGTCGATGCCCGCGTTGCGCAGCCGTTGAACATCATCCGCCGTACGGATTCCGCTTTCGCTGATCAGCGTGCACCCTTTCGGCGCCAGCTCGCGCAACGTCAGCGTGGTTTCCAGCTTCGTCTCGAAGGTTTTTAAATTGCGGTTATTGATCCCGAGGCACTGCGCCCCGGCGGCGCCCGCCCGCTTCATCTCTTCTTCCGTGTGCACTTCAACCAGCGGCGTCATGCCGCACGCTTCAACCAGCCGGATCATTTTTTTCAGTTCCGCATCATCAAGCGCGGCGACAATCAGCAAAACTGCCGATGCACCGAGCGCCTCGGCGTGAAAAATCTGGCGCGGATCAATGACAAATTCCTTGTAGAGCATCGGCAGCTTCGTCGCCGCACGCACCGCGATCCATTGCGCTTCGCCGCCGCCGAAATATTTGGAGTCCATCAGACAGGAAACTGCCTGTGCGCCGGACGCTTCATAGGCACGGACGATCGCGGCGGGATCAAACGGCTCGCGGATCGGTCCGGCGGACGGCGACTGCCGTTTCACTTCGGCGATTAAGCCAACCGGTGCGGATTTCAGTGCGGCAATAAAGTCCGGAACCGGCTGGCGCGCGGGCTGGCCGTCGCATTCGTCACACGTTTTTCCAACGTGTGGAAGATTTTCGACCACGGTTTCCAAGGTTTGGAAATATCCGGGCGTTTCGATCTCGCGCCGTTTGTTCTCTATAATTTCAGCTAAAATATCCATCACGTACCACCTGCTCTTCACGTAGACGAGGCTTCCAGCCTCGTTAGATCAATCTATGCATTTCGCTCATGCAAACGAGGCTGGAAGCCTCGTCTACGATGCCGCCTCTTTTTGCTGAAGCTTCAAGTACGCCTCAATGAAGTCGCCGATGTTTCCATCGAGGACGCTCTGGGTGTTGCCGTTCTGTGTGTCGGTGCGGTGGTCTTTGACCATCGTGTAGGGTTGCAGAACGTAGGAGCGGATCTGATGGCCCCAGGCGATTTCGCCTTTCGCCCCGTAAAACTGTTCGGCCGCCTGCTTCTTTTTATCCAGCTCATATTCGTACAGTTTGGCGCGCAGCATCTTCATGGCCTTGTCACGGTTCTTGTGCTGCGAGCGTTCCGCCTGACACTGCACGATGATCCCGGACGGATTGTGCACAATGCGCACGGCGGAGTCGGTGGTGTTGACGTGCTGTCCGCCGGATCCTTGCGAGCGATAGGTGTCGATGCGCAGATCTTTTTCTTCGATTTCCACGTCGATGTCGTCGTCAATTTCGGCAGTGACATCGAGCGCGACGAACGAGGTGTGGCGGCGCGCGGCGGAGTCGAACGGGCTTATGCGCACGAGACGGTGTACGCCCCGTTCGCCTTTGAGATAGCCATAGGCGTAATCGCCGGAAATCTGAAAGGCGACGCTTTTGATGCCGGCTTCTTCGCCCGGTTGCATGTCGAGCACCTCTACGGTGAAGCCGTTGCGCTCGGCGTAGCGGCGGTACATGCGGTAGAGCATGTCGGCCCAGTCGCACGATTCCGTGCCGCCCGCACCGGCGTGCAGACTCAGATAGGCGTTTTTGGAATCCAGCGGGCCGCCAAGCAGCGATTGCATTTCCAAGGATTGGAAACTGTTTTCGCAAACGGTCAGCATCTGTTTCAGTTCCTGCTCCGCCGCCCGCTGTCCCGCCTCGTCTTCAATTTCCGCCAGCTCCAGCAGGACTTCGGCATCGCCCAATGAGGCTTCGATTCGACTGAAAGGCTCCAGTACCGCTTTAGCTGCTTTGGTCGCGGCGATATTTACCGTTGTGCGGCTCTGATCGTTCCAGAAGCCGGGAACGGCGGCTTCCGCTTCGAGGCGTTCAAGCTCTTCGAGTTTTTCTTTAATGCCGAGGTAGCCGCGCATCTCTTCCATGCGCTCACGGACGGCGATCAGTTTGACTTTGAGTTCTTCAAGCATGTTTTGTTTTTCGACCTTGGAACAAGGCGACAATAAATAGCGCAACGCTCCCGAGCAGGCAAGCCTGTGCAAAGAGATCCCCGAAACGGACATAAAAGGTCTCTTCGCGCGACGGGTCGGCCGGAACGGTTTCGACAATCTGAAAGCCTTCGGTGCGCGGATTGAGCGTCCGGCGGATGCGCCCGAACGGATCAATGGCGCAGGTCATGCCGGTATTAGCGCCGCGCAGCATCGGCAGGCGAGTCTCGACGCAACGGAACACGGCGTTTGCCAGATGCTGTTCGGAGCCGCAGTCCGGATCGAACCACGAATCGTTGGTCTGGTTGACCAGCAGCGTCGCGCCAGCGTGCGCAGCATTGCGCGCAAGATAGGGCAGAACATCTTCGAAGCAGATCAGTACCGAAAAGCCGCGCGTATCGCCGGGCAGTTTGAAAAGCGTTGAAACGGTTCCCGGTTTAAAACTCGAACCGATGGGTGTCAGCGCATTGATCAGCGGAATTTTGCCGTCGAACGGAATGTATTCGCCGAAAAGTACGAGGTGCTGTTTGCTGTAGGTTCCGAGCAGCTCGCCCTGTGTATTAAACAGCATCGAAGCGTTGTAATAGTCCGGCTGATTATCGGCGCGCCAGACGACATCCATACTGCCGGCCAGCAGCGGTACGCCGGAGGCGACCAGTTTTTTAACCAGCGCCGCGCTGCGCGCGCTGTAGCGGACGAAGTCGGGGAGGGCGGTTTCGGGCCAGATGATCAGATCCAGATCCGGCGAGAGCAGCACATCGGAGGTGAGTCGCTCGAGTTTTTCATAAATTACTTCCGGATCGGCCAGTTCCCAGTTTCCAACTTCTGGAATGTTCGGCTGAATCAGCGCGACGTTCAGCGGACGGGCTTCGGGCTCGGGCCGTTCGAGTAGCCGGTGCATGCCGAACGCCCAGATCAGCGCGACGGCCATAACCGCGCTCAGCATTTCCACATGCATCCGGTAAACGCGGCGCATTCCGGCCGCGTATTGCAGAATCGTGACGGCCGTGGCGGCGTTCACAAAAACCATTAGGGCTGAAATCGTATAAACGCCGCCCCACTCCGCGATCTGAATGAACGCCAGCTCCTGATATTGACTGACGCCGAGCAGATTCCACGGGAAGCCGGTGAACACAATCGCGCGCAGATATTCTGATGCCGCCCAGACGGCCGCCGCACCCAGCATCCATGCGAGATTAAGCAGACCGTTCGCGCAACGCCAGCCGTTGCGGCGCAGCGAAATAAACAATGCGAACGGGATGAAATAGAGCGCGCAGTAAAACGACAGTCCGATTTCACCGATCCAGCTGACGTGCCGCAACCAGTAGAGCGAGCTCAGAAAGAAAACCGCGCCGGCCAGCCAGCCGAGAAACGCCGCGCGGCGCGGCGAGGCTCCCGCGCAGACCCGCATCAGCGGAACCAGCGCAAACCATCCGCAGAAAGAGATTCCGATCGGCGGAAAACTCAGAAAAAGCAGGATGCCGCTGAAAATGGACGCAAGGATGGGAAGTGTTTTTTTCACGACGAGGTTCCGGTGTTCAATGATTGAAGAGAAGAACCGCCGGAACATGAGTCCAGCCGTTTTTTTGAGCGCGGAGCGCCAGCACATCGCGGATGTGTCCCGGCAGCTGGCGGGAAACCTTGCGGTTGCGGACAAATTTTGTCAGCCGGTCAAGCCCGTTGACGCCAAGCGTACCGCGCCCATCGGTTTTTTTCCAAACATTGGAAACTTTTTCCGTCAGCACGCGCACGGTTTGGAATAAAATCAGTTCGTGGCGATCCGCGGCGGTCAAACCGATCCGGTCGAAGTCGAGAACCCAGACGGCGCCGGTCGATGTGAAGTTCTGCGGGTGCAGCGCGCGCGAGGAAAAAAGCGGATAGAGTTCGGGAAACGGATAGCCGGTGGAAAGCACTTCGAGCCAGGATTCTGCGTACGGACGGTACGTGCGGTCGTAACGCAGAATTCGTCCCGCGGCTTCGGCGTCGCCGGAGATGCAAAACGAGCGCGCCATGAGCAGAGAAAGCGACCGCCTGTGGATATGCGGCTGGTGCTGACAGAACACCGCGAGACTTTCGGTGATGTCGGGAGCGGCGGCGCGGTCATCGATTTCCAATTTTTTGAAAAGTTTCTGCACGTAGCCGGACCACAGCTGACGTTCGGTAAGCCGACGGCTCTGGTGCGTATCGATCATTCGCGCCCGATCAGCCTTTCCGCCTCGTTCATGAACTGATTGACGTCTTTGAAGCGGCGGTAAACCGAAGCAAATCGCACATAGGCAACTTCGTCGAGTTTTTCGAGCAGAGCCATCATCTTCGTGCCGAGCGCGGTCGAAGGGACTTCGCGTTCATACTCGGCTTCGACCTGTGTAATGACGCTGTTGGTCATCTGCTCAATCTGCTGAATGCTGATCGGCCTCTTCTGACAGGCGATCGCGATGCTTTGCATCAGTTTTTCACGGGAAAGCTCCTCACGGCGGCCATCGCGCTTGATCACCTGCAGGGCGGCGCGCAGAACCTCTTCGTAGGTGGTAAAACGATGTCCGCAGTTCAGGCAAAGGCGGCGGCGGCGGATGGCAGAGCCCTCCCGGACCTCACGGCTGTCGATGACTTTGTTTTCACGATGCTCGCACTTCGGACATTTCATATGCGCGATCCTGTTCCTGTTAAATTGGCGTGAGGATAGCCCGTGCTTTTTTTAAAGGAAACGAAAAAGGATCTATAAAAAAAGCAGCCCCGGAAACCGGGGCTGCCAGAACTAATCAGCCGGGGCTGTTATTTCTTTTTCGCGACTTTTTTCACCGCTTTTTTGGCGACTTTTTTCACCGCTTTTTTAGCCGGAGCTTTTTTAGCGACTTTTTTCACCGCTTTTTTAGCGACTTTCTTTACTGCTTTTTTGGCGACTTTTTTCACCGCTTTTTTAGCCGGAGCTTTTTTAGCGACTTTCTTTACTGCCTTCTTCGCGACTTTTTTCTTAGCTGCCATTTCCCGTCTCCTTGTTGACTAGGTTAACCTTCGCAAGCGGACTTGATCGTTTCAGTTTTCGACTTCTCTTTTTGCATCACGTCAGCTTGCCCCTGTACGAACGAAGGTATAACGATAAATTTTTTTTCTTGCAACTACAGTTTGTATTAAAACAAAAAAATTTTACTACCGCTTGTGGTGCTCGCGCTCGATAATTTCGACCAGCATCGTCAATGCGGTTTCAAAATTATCATTAACCACCGTGTGCTGATAATACGGTTGATGTTTCATTTCGTCGTCGGCGTTGTGCATGCGCGTCGCAATCACGTCCTCACTGTCGGTTGCGCGCCCGCACAGTCTGCGTTTCAATTCTTCCATAGAAGGCGGCGCGATAAAAATATCGACAAGGCTCTGTTTAATCACGTCATCATCGCTCATCGCTTCACAGGCCAGACGGATCTGTTTCGCGCCCTGAACATCAATATCCATAATGATATCAAGGCTCTTCGACAAGGCATCGGTCACGGTCTGCTTCAAGGTTCCGTAGCGGTTTCCGTGCACCAGCGCATGTTCAAGAAACTCGCCGCGCGCGATGCGCGCGCAGAATTCCTCTTCCGAAAGAAAGTGATAATGCACCCCGTCCTGTTCGTTTCCGCGCGGCGCGCGCGTCGTGCAGGAGATCGAATAAATCATCTGCGGAAATTTTTCAACCAGCCGGTTGCACAGCGATGACTTGCCCGCGCCCGACGGCGCAGAGACCACCAGCAGCAGCGGTTTGTTTTTATTCGACATTCTGAATCTGCTCCCGGATGCGTTCGAGTTCCGTTTTGAATGCGACCACCTGTTCGGTGATTTTCAGATCGTTCGCTTTCGAACCGATCGTGTTGATCTCGCGGAAAAACTCCTGCGCCAGAAAATCGAGCGAGCGTCCGGAAGGCTCCTTGTCGCGCAGCATTTTTTTAAACTGCGCGATGTGACTCGCGAGACGCGTGATCTCCTCGGCGATATCGCTCTTCTCGCCGAACAACGCGATCTCGCGAATCACCCGTTCGTCCTGCGCGACATTTTTCATCCCGGCGTTTTCCAAACCTTGGAACAGTTTTTTCCGGACATTGGAAGAAATTTGCGGCGCACGTGCTTCAATCTGCGTCAGCATCGCTTCGAGCAGCTTCAGACGATTTAAAAAGTCGGTTTCGAGCGCTTTCCCTTCACGCACGCGCATCGCATTCAGTTTTTTCAGCGCGGCGCTCAGTGCTTTTTCCAAACATTGGAAAATCTCTTCCGACGACTGCTCCACCGACTGCATTTTCAGAAGACCGGGAATCTGCAACAGCATCGAGGCGCTTAAATCGTCGGTCAGATTCAGTTTTTTCGCGGTGCGGCGCAGTTTTTCAACCGTTGCTTCCGCGCGCTGCTGATCGATTTGGATCATCACGCCGCCGTTCGCAGCGTCTAGCTGTACGTTTCCGCTGATTCGTCCGCGCGAAACCTGCTCTTGAATAATTTTCTGCACGCGCGACTCGAGCGCAGCCAGCGGCGGCGGCAAGCGAAAGACCACATCGAG
>JAQUXG010000115.1 GCA_028692515.1 Kiritimatiellales bacterium
CGCCGGGCTGATGATCGACAACGGACAGCCAAGCGTCGTTGAATTCAATTGCCGCTTCGGCGATCCGGAAACGCAGGCCGTTCTCGCCCGCTGGGACGGCGATATTCTTCCCGCACTCGAAGCCTGTATCGACGGCACGCTGTCCGAAGATTTGATTTCGTGGAAAGCCGAACAATCCGTCTGTGTCGTCATGGCCGCGGGTGGCTATCCGGGCGATTATCCGAAGGGCGATGAAATTTCCGGCCTCGACGCGGCGGCGGATCACGCCGTGGTTTTCCACGCCGGCACTGCGCTGAAAGACGGCACAGTCGTCACCACCGGCGGACGCGTACTCGGCGTGACCGGCATCGGCAAAGATCTGCGCGCCGCCGTCGATAACGCCTACGCCGCCGTTGAAAAAATATCATGGAACGGCGCATTTTATAGAAATGACATTGCCCACCGCGCACTCCGCCCGTTGTCTTGAGCAGGCACCGGAAATAACAGGATTTCGAACCTCACCTGAACAAACAGGAACAACGATGAGAATACTTATTATCGGCGGAACCGGCCTGATCAGCACATACATCACTGAAGTTCTGGCCGGGCAAGGAGAGGAAGTCGTTCTCTACAACCGGGGACAAACAAGCGGCCCGGCGCATCCCGGAGTCACCACGCTGCACGGCGACCGCACCGATTACGCCGCTTTTGACAGCCAGATGAACGAAGCCGGACGGTTCGATGTCGTCATCGACATGGTCGGCTTCCGACCGGAAGATGCGGAAAGCGTCGTGCGCACGTTCAGCGGAAAAACCAGTCAGTTCGTTTTCTGTTCCACGGTGGATGTCTACGCGAAACCGGCCTCCTGCTATCCATATACTGAGGCGGAAGGTTATGGCGGCTTAAATGAGTACAGCTGCAACAAAGTGGTCATCGAGAAACGTCTGCGCCAGGCCGCTGAAGCCGGAGCTTTCCCGCTGACCATCATCCGCCCGGCATACACCTACGGCGAAGGCCGAAGCCCGCTCCACCCTGTCAGCGCACGACGCTATCTGGACCGCGTGCTCAAAGGAAAACCGGTTGTCGTGCACGGCGACGGGCAGTCGCTGTGGACCTGCAGCCACGCCAGCGATGTGGCCCGGGCATTTGCCGCCGCCTGCGGCAATCAAACCGCCCATAACCAGGCCTATCACGTTACCGGCGAGGAATGGATGACCTGGAACCAGTATCATCAGCAGGTTGCAGAAGCCCTTGGAGTAAGCTGCCCCGAGCTGGTCCACATTCCCTCCTGCATACTGAGCCGGTTCGGAATCACCAGCTGTTCGGAGAATTTTCAGTTCAATAATATTTTCGATAACTCCAAAGCCAAACGGGATCTGGGCTATCAGTACACGGTCACCTGGAAAGAAGGCGTGCGCCGCATGGAGCAATGGCTGAACGAGCACCCGGAGCACCGCGCAGACAGCGATACCGACGACCGCGAAGATTTGATCATCGCCGCATGGAAAAGCCGCATTGAAGGCCTCTAGGTCGCACGCGCTCCCGGCGGGGTGATCGTCGTTGACAGAACCCGGACCCACCCTATTATGTTTCGCAATTCAAACCGCATAGAGGACAGGAGTTGATTATGGCAGACAGCAGCGTGGCAATCATCATGGGAAGTTCCAGTGATTGGAAAATCGTGGAGCTTTGTTTCCAAACCTTGGAAGAGTTCGGCATTAAGGCCGAAGTCAAAGTAATGTCGGCTCACCGCACTCCGCACGAAGCATGCGACTTCGCGGAGAACGCCGCCAAAAACGGTTTCAAGGTGATCATCGGCGCGGCGGGCGGTGCGGCGCACCTTGCAGGCGTGCTGGCCGGACACACGATTCTTCCAGTGATTGGACTGCCGATGCCGGGCTGGGCGCTCGACGGATTAGATTCGTTACTTTCGACCGTTCAAATGCCGAAGGGCGTTCCGGTTGCCACGGTTGCAATCGGCAAAGCGGGCGCGATCAATGCCGCGATTCTCGCCGTGCAGATGTTGGCGCTTTCCGACACCGATCTCAAACGCAAGCTGGTGAGCTATAAAGCCAAAATGCGCAAGGAAGTGCTGAAGTCTGACGCCGATTTACAAAAACAGATCAATGGCTGAAATCGTCCAAATCAACGCCGTCAGGCCCGAGCCGGAATTCATCCGCCGGGCCTGTGCGCTTTTAGAAGCCGGCGAACTGGTCGGCGTGCCGACCGAAACAGTGTACGGCATCGCCTGCGATCCGGCACATCTGGAAAAACTCTACGCCGCTAAAGAGCGCGACCGCGGCAAGCCGATCGCACGGCTGGCCGCCTCGCTTGAACAGGTCAAAGCGCTCGGCGCGGATTTCGGAAAGCACGGGCGTGCACTGGCCGAAAAATACTGGCCCGGCCCGCTGACACTGGTGTTGGATACGCCGGACGGCCCGACCGGCTTCCGCGTTCCGGATCACGCAGTACCGCTCGCGCTGGCCCGCGCCTTCGGAAAACCGATCGCTTTAACCAGCGCCAACAAAAGCGGCGGCGCGGATGCCGTTTCCGCTCAGGAAGCTTTCCAAACATTGGAAAATCAGGTCGCCTTGTTCCTTGATTCTTTTCCAAGCCTCGGAAAAAAACCGAGCACGGTTGTCCAATGTTTGCCGGCCGCTTGCGAGTGCAAGCGAGCGACACGGGAAAACGGTATAAAAATCCTGCGCGAGGGAGCGGTTCCTAAAGCCGAAATTGAACGGATGTTCCTATGAAAAAGTTGATTTTTGTCTGTACCGGCAATACCTGCCGCAGCCCGATGGCCGAGGGGTTGCTGAAACATCTGCTCGGGCCGGATTGCGGATGGGAGATTTCATCGGCCGGGGTTTGTGCAGCGACCGGCTGGCCGCCGAGCGTGCACGCCGTTGAGGCGCTACGCGAGAAAGGGATTGATATCTCGAACCAGCGGTCGCAAACCCTGACGCCGGATTTGATCGAAGAGGCCGACCTGCTGGTGACCATGACCTGCGGCCACCGCGATGCGATTCTGGCCGTCGCCCCGGAAAGCGAAGGCAAAGTTTTCTTGCTAAAATCGTTCGGAATCGCACAATCCCCGACTGATATTTACGACCCGGTCGGGGAGGCGCTGGAGGTTTACCGCCGCGTGCGCGACGAAATCGATGCCGCTTTGCCCGACCTGATTCTTTATATGAAAGAGGACCTGAAATGAAAATCGTACTTGGAGCCGATCACGGCGGCGTTGAGCTGAAAGCAAAATTTGTAGATGTCCTGAAAACCAAAGGTTTTGAGGTGGAAGATGTCGGCACGAATACAACCGAATCGGTTGACTATCCGGATTACGCGGCTGAAGTCGCCCGCCAGATTTCGCAAGGCGAGGCCGATCAGGGCATTCTGATCTGTAATACCGGCATCGGCATGAGCATCACGGCCAACAAATTCCCGCGCGTGCGCGCCGCCGTCTGCTGCACCGCAGAAATGGCCGAAATGGCCCGAATCCACAATGCGTCCAATATTCTCTGCCTCGGCGCGAACAATACAGACGAAGCCGCCGCGCTCGAAATTCTCGAAGCCTGGCTGGCCAACAAGCCGGAAGCCGGCGGACGCCACGAGCGCCGTGTGAATAAAATCAAGTCGTTCGGCAAAAGCACCAGCGATGCGATCGCCCTCTACGAAGCCGACCCGGAAATGTACAAAATTCTGCGCGACGAAAACGTCCGCCAGAAAAACAATATTGAGCTGATCGCCTCCGAAAATATCGTTTCGCAGGCCGTCCGCGAAGTGCAGGGATCGCGCCTGACCAATAAATACGCCGAAGGCTATCCGGGCAAGCGCTGGTATAACGGTTGTGAGTGCGTCGATGACGCTGAGCGCCTTGCCATCGACCGCGCCAAAGAGCTGTTCGGCGCCGAACATGCCAACGTGCAGCCGCATTGCGGCAGCAGCACCAATATGGCGGTCTATTTCTCCGTGCTGGAACCGGGCGACACCATTCTCGCGATGAGCCTCGCCGAAGGCGGACACCTGACCCACGGCCATCCGATGAATTTTTCGGGGCGCTTCTTCAAGATCGTCCCCTACGGCGTCTGCAAAGACACCGAGCAGATTGACTACGATGCCATCGAAAAGCTGGCCGCAGAACATAAGCCGCGCATGCTCGTTGCCGGGGCCAGCGCCTATTCGCGCATTATCGATTTCAAACGTCTGCGTAAAATTGCGGATTCTGTCGGCGCTTACCTGACCGTTGATATGGCGCACATTGCCGGACTCGTCGCGGCAGGCTGCCACCCGAGCCCCGTGCCGGATGCCGATTTCGTGACGACGACGACGCATAAAACCCTTCGCGGCCCGCGCGGCGGAATGATTCTCTGCAAAGAAAAATTCGCGGCGGAAATTGATAAGCAGGTGTTCCCCGGCATTCAGGGCGGCCCGTTGATGCACGTCATCGCCGCCAAGGCGGTTGCGTTCGCCGAAGCGCTGACGCCGGAATTTAAAGCCTATCAGCAGCAGGTTGTTAAAAACGCCAAAGCGCTTGCCGAAGCGATGCAGGCCAACGGCTTCCGAATTGTTTCCGGCGGCACCGATAACCACTTGATGCTGGTCGATGTCAGCTCCTGCGGCCTGACCGGTAAAGACATGGCCAATGCACTGGATAAAGCGTCAATCACGGCGAATAAAAACGGCATTCCGTTCGACACCAAGAGCCCGTTCGTCACCTCCGGTGTCCGGCTGGGAACTCCGGCGGTGACCACGCGCGGCATGAAAGAAGCGGATATGGTTCAGATCGCGAACTTCATTAAAGCGGTTGCCGACAACGTCAGCGACGACAAGAAGTTGGCGGAAATCCGTAAAGAGGTCGTCGCCTTCTCCAATCGCTTCGTCCTGCCGTAAGCTCTGCCGAAACCGGAAAGCGAAAACGAGAGTCCATCTGGACTCTCGTTTTTTTCTGCCCGAACGATTTAGTTAAGGCCGGGCTTACTTTATGTAGGAGGAAAGCGGTTCGGGATCTCCCGCGACCGAAAAGGCGGGGGCGATTCCGGGAACGGAAACCGATTTAAGCTGGTTGGTGTCAATCGCCGCCATGATGGCTTCCGCTCTGGGGACTTTAATGACCGGAGAGGTGCTGGCTGTTGCAGACGTCGCAGGCCGATCCATCAGGCTCATCCCGAGAAAAATCACAAAGAGCGCGGCGATCCCGTAGCGCGGCTGAGCAAACATCCATGCGAAGCTCTTATCCGGGAACAGCAACAGGGACGGGATGTTATTCGTTGTACGAACGGTGCGCATGATGTTCTGGATATTTTTCTCCGTCCGTGCAGATTCCGGCCGCTCAAACTTTTTGAGCGTCAGCAGGCCGGCAATGTCCAGCCCGGGAGCCTCTGTTTTTTTTTCTTCTCTCATTTTACGAACTCCGCCAGCTCGGCTTGCAACTGCTTGTGCGCGTAAAACAACCGCGACCGTACTGTCCCCGTCGAACAGCGCATGATTTTAGCAATATCGGCATGGGGCATCCCCTGCACATCATGCATCGCAACCACAGCTCTGTGCTTCTCGGACAGCTTAAGCATGGCCTCGTTCATTTTTTTCTGGAACTCGCCGAGGCTCATTTTCCGCAAAACGGAGCCTTTGGTAGAAAATTCACGGTAAGATTCGGCGGTTTTGATATCCGGATTAAACTCGTCAAGGTTGATGGTCTGCCGGCGGTTGCGCCGTTTGCGGAAGTTGATGGTGCGGTTCAGGGCAATGCGGTAAATCCAGGTATAAAACCCGGACTGTTCGCGGAAATGTCCGAGCGCCTTCCAGGCTTTAACGAAAACCTCCTGCGTCACATCTTCGGCATCTTCCC
>JAQUXG010000116.1 GCA_028692515.1 Kiritimatiellales bacterium
ACTTCCGCTTCTTCAACCTTAAACTCATCCAACTTCGGCAAAGCCGTACTCAGCAATCTTCCGGTGCAGCGTACGGCGACTGATTCCCAGCGACTCGGCCGCATGCGTGCGGTT
Source organism: Kiritimatiellales bacterium (assembly GCA_028692515.1). GTDB lineage: Bacteria > Verrucomicrobiota > Kiritimatiellia > Kiritimatiellales > Tichowtungiaceae > Tichowtungia. Next base: position 115 of record JAQUXG010000116.1, read on the forward strand.
CCCGCCCGCCTCTTTTAACGCCCGCAGAATCGCCTGCTTTTCCTGCACTTCCAACGTGCCGCCGCCAACCGAAACGCCTCCGCCGGCGCCTCCCGCCTCGCGAATCTGCACCGGCAGATCACGCACCCCGATTCGTTGCGAACGGGACAGCACCACCATCTGCTCCACCACATTCCGCAACTCGCGAACATTGCCCGGCCAGCTATAAGCCGTCAGCAGATCAAGGGCATCCGGCGAAAACCCGTCAATTGAACGGCCGTTCTCCTGATTAAAAATATTCAGATAATGCCTTAGCAACAGCGGGATATCGCTCCTGCGCTCACGAAGTGCCGGCAAATGGATCACCACCACATAGAGTCGATAATAGAGATCTTCGCGGAACGTGCCCTCCGCGACCATCTTCTTCAGATCGCGATTCGTCGCGGCAATCAGGCGCGTATCCACATCAATCGACTCTTGCCCGCCGACGCGCTCAAAGCGCCGCTCTTCCAGCGCGCGCAGAATCTTCACCTGCACGCTTGCGTCAATCTCCCCAATCTCATCCAGGAACAGCGATCCGCCGTCCGCCAGCTCAAAACGCCCCTTACGCCGCTCCGCCGCTCCGGTAAACGCCCCCCTCTCATGACCAAACAACTCACTCTCCAGCAGCGTTGATGAAAGCGCCGCGCAGTGCACGGGAACGAAGGCCCCGTTCTTGCGCGAACTCAGCCGGTGAATCGCCTTAGCGATCAGCTCCTTGCCGGTTCCACTCTCGCCCTGAATCAGCACCGTCGCCCGCGACGCCGCCACCTGCCGCACCGTATCAAAAACCTGCTGCATCTCCGGCGAGTTGCCGATGATGTTTTCCATTCCGAACTTGCTGTCCAGTTGTTCGTGAAGCTGGACGTTTTCCGTCTCGGCGCGGCGTGAGCGCAAAACGCGCTTCAGCACCATCTCCAGTTGCTCCAGATTCACCGGCTTGGTCAAAAAATCCGTCGCGCCGTGGCGCATCGCATCCACCGCTGTCTCGATGTTTCCGTAGGCCGTCAGCAGAATGCAGATCAGTTGCGGCGAAACTGCCAGCGCGCGCTGCATCAGCGTCATCCCGTCCATGCCGGGCATACGCAGATCGCTCAGCATCACATCCACCGGCTTTTCGCTCAACAGATCCAGTGCGGTCGCACCGCTTTCAGCAATCAGCACCTCATACGAACGACGCAACGCGCGCGCCAGCCCTTCGCGGGTGTTCTTTTCATCATCGACGATGAGAATCGTTGCTTTGGCACTCATAAAATTTATTCCGTTGTTTGAGTTACGTAATCCGTAACGAGTAATCCGTAACCGGGAATATCCTCATCCCTCGACATCTCTAATCCGTACACCACGCCATCCTCTCGAACCACATCACCTCTCTGATCCGGGATCATCGTCAACAACAACCGGATGATATCTGTTAACAGATTCATGCGATGAGTCGCTACTTTCTCACCGAGGACATGACGTGCACGATAAAACCAGCCGCGACTTTCGCGGGCGGATCCCAATGAGTATTCGTAGAATCGTGCACGGTCTTTCGCACTGATTTTCGAATACCCCTCTTCAATATTCGCGCAGATCGAACCCGTAGACCGATAAAGTTGATCTGCCAACGAACGGGTGCAAACCTCTTTGGCCAACCGTTGAACATCCTGCCACGCAATGTCATTCAGAAACAGCGCCAAGCGGTATGCAGTTACAGTCCACAGCACATCCTGCCGGATCACATCAGGAACAGCCTCTCCCCATTCACCATACGTCATCTGTCTTTACTCCAAGTTACGTATTACGCATTACTCGTTACGCTTCGGCGCCTCCAACAGCGAGATCCGAACGTCGTCGCGCGGAAAATGCAACGTAAAGGCCGTGCCGCGCTCCGGCGTACTGCAGATTTCAATTTCACCGCCGTGGTCGCGCAGAATCCGCTGCACAATCATCAGGCCGAGCCCGGATCCGGTCGCCTTGGTTGTGTGGTAAGGTTCATAAATCGCGCCAAGATTTTCCGGCGTAATTCCCGGTCCGTTATCGGCGAAACAGATGCTCACGAAGCGCGGAGAAACCTCGATGCCGATTTTCAGAATTCCGCCGTCCTCCATCGCCTGAATCGCATTTTTAATGATGTTGAAAAACGCCTGCTTCACCTGCACTTCATCGGCGGGAACCGAAGGAATCTGCTTCGGCTGTTCGCGCTCCACCAGAATACGGCGGTTGTTGATCTCATGCTTCATCAGCTCCAGCGTTTCGTTCAGCAAACGATCCATCTGAACCGGCTTGCGGTCGGGAAGCGAAGGACGGATCGCGCGCAGAAACTGCGTAATAATCCGGTCGAGGCGGTGCACTTCCCCTTTTGAAACCTCAACCAGTTCCTTCAGGCTTGCGCGCGCTTCAGAATCGGTCAGCTCGTCGAGTTCACGATCCATCAATTGAAGATGAATCGTCACCGCATTCAGCGGATTACCGATTTCATGCGCCACGCCCGCCGCCAGCAGCGTCAGCGCTTTCAGCCGCTCCGATTCGATAGATTCGGCGGCTGTCGCCCGCTCGCGGGTCACATCGCGGAAAATCACCACCGCCCCCTGCTCACGCTCTTCGATGGCGGAAAGCGGCACCACATAAAATTCAACAAAGCGGTGATCCGGATAAGTCACTTCGATTTCGCGGCGAACCAGACGCTCCCACTCGTCGCCGTCCAGACTCAGCACCTTATCCCAGTCGATATCGCGGATATAGCGGACAATCGGCTGGCCTTCCGCTGTATCGAGCGTGAAACCGAACAGCAGCTCCGCCGTACGATTGGCATAACGGATCCGGGCACCGCGCCCTACCACCACAATGCCTTCCTGAATGGCCTGAAAAATGGTTTCAAGCAGCCCTTTCTCGCGAGCCAGATGAAGGAACTGTGCCTGAACACTGTCGGAATCCAGCCGGTCGAGACGGTCGATCAATTTGTCTAAAAACTTAGATTTCATAGAAAAACCAGCGGTTTAATGGGACAATTTGTACCACATGCCCGCCGGATTTCAATCGTCAAAAAGCGACAAAATGACCAGCTTTCCAAAGCTTGGAATATGAAAAACCCGGTTTTCAGATTTTGTTTCCAGAGATTGGAAACTGTGCAGTAAATTTTTCCAATCCCTGGAAAAACAGCTTAACCGTGGTCGGTCGCGTCGATCACTTCAAGCACGGCAGGAACTTTTTCCTTAAGAAGACGTTCAATACCGCTCTTCATCGTCATCCGCGCGCCCATGCAGCCGCGGCATCCGCCCTGCAGTTCGACATAAACTTTGGCGTCTTTCACGGTAACGATCTTCGCCCCGCCGCCGTGAGTGGCCAGCGCCGGATTCACTTCGTCTTCCATGATTTTCTCTACAGCATCCAGAATTTCTGCGTCGTTCATGATGGTTTCTTTCCTGTTTTTTGAGAAAACGTAGTCCTTTGTCTCCGGCTTGTCAAAAGTCATTTGAACCGGAACAAATGTAATGTTTCTTCAGAAAAAGAGTTGGTTTTTCAGGCGGTCTAAGCAGAATCGTCCGCCTGAATCAAACAGGGGCACGGACTGCATATGGAACAGATTATTGACTGGATCGTCGGAATTGTCGGGCAATGGGGCTACGCAGGAATTGTGATCATGATGTTTCTGGAAAGCTCCTGCTTTCCGTTTCCCAGTGAAGTGGTCATGATCCCTGCCGGTTATCTGGCCTCCTCGGCTTATGTAAACTCCGCAAATTATGTCCCGGGGCATGAGATGAACCTCTGGATCGCAATTGCTCTGGGGATCGTTGGAAGCTGGCTGGGAGCGCTCTTTAATTATTATCTGGCTCTGATTCTCGGCCGTCCGTTTCTTCTGAAATGGGGAAAATATCTTCTGATTTCCGAAAAAAACTTTGAGAAGGGCGAAACATTTTTCCGCAACCACGGTGAAATCAGCACATTCACCGGACGGCTGATTCCGGTCATCCGGCAGTATATTTCTCTCCCGGCCGGTCTTGCCCGGATGAATCTGGCCCACTTTCTTTTCTGGACCGGTCTGGGAGCGGGAATCTGGGTAACCGTTTTAACCGCCATCGGCTATGTCGCCGGACAGAATCGCGAGCTGATCGAAAAATATTCGCGGGAAGCCACGGTACTGACCATTACCGGATGCGTAGGAATCATCATCGCGTACATCCTCATCCGCCGTTATCTCAAAGCCCGCCGGTCTGCGGCCCGGCCGGGCGCGGATCAAAGCTCTTCTTCAATCAGCTGAACCTTCTTCCGGGGTTTGTGCATTTTCTTATAGTATTTTGAAAACACCCGGAAAAACCGGAGCACATCGCGGAACGGCGCAATCAGACTCTTGTGCCGTTTGGGCTGTTTCGTGACCCGTACGGAGCCGACGCGGATGCGACGCGACGCAATATTGAGCAGCGTCTCGAACTCGGAAGGAAGCGAGGATCGTTCTTCGAGAATAAACGGCAGCACGTCGCAGCGGTAGAACCGGAAACCGCACGGCGGATCCGGCACATAGACGCGCAGCAGACGATTCAGCCAGTAGCTCATCATCCCGATGGTCCACCGGCGCACCACGGGAATCCTTTTCCGTTCCGCCATGCGGTTCCCGATCAGCACCGGCAGATGGGTCCGGTGATAGGCCTCCAGAAATTTCGGAATTTCATCCGGATCATGAAAGCCGTCGGCATCCAGCGCAATCACCGCGTCAAAGCCGTGAGCCAGAATATACTTAAATCCTTCGGTCAGCGAAGCGCCCTTCCCGCCGTTTGTCTCCCGGCGGATCACCGTGGCCCCGGCGGCTTCGGCGCGGATCGCGGTATCATCTTCCGACGCGTCATCCACCACGATCACATCCGGCAGATACCTGCGGGCCCGGGTAACCACATCGCCGACCGTCCGTTCCTCACCGAAAGCCGGCATCAGCACCGCGACGCGCTTCACCTCTTTATACTGGGCAATCGTTGCCATCAGCCGTTTTCCTTCTTCAGCACCAGCTCATCCGCACGATAAGAAGACCGCACCAGCGGACCCGCCGCCACGCCGTCGAACCCCATCTCGCGAGCGTTCGCGGCCAGCGTATCAAAATGTTCCGGAGAAATATAGCGATCAACCGGATGATGTTCGCGGGTCGGCGCCAGATACTGACCCAGCGTCAGCAGGCGGACGCCCGCCGCATATAAATCTTCCAGGCATTGGAAAATCTCTTCGTCGGTTTCGCCCAGCCCGAGCATCAGGCCGGACTTCACCATCACTCCGCCCCGCTGCGCCGCATGGCGCAGCGTCGCCAGCGATTTTTCGTAACTCGCCTGCGGACGAACCGTCGCCTGCATCCGTTTTACCGTTTCCAGGTTGTGATTAAACACATTCGGCTTTGCGTCCAGAACGATATCCAGATGCTCCACAAAATCGGGCGTCAGCACTTCAACCGACGCTTCCGGCATCGCGTCCTTCACCGCGCGGATTGTATTCGCAAATGCCTGCGCGCCGCCGTCCGGCAAATCGTCGCGCGTCACACTGGTAATCACCACATGCCGCAGACTCAGCCGCTTGGCGGCTTCCGCTACGCGGGCCGGTTCATCGAAATCAACCGGCTCGGGTTTGCCGGTATTCACATTGCAGAAGCGGCAGTTGCGCGTGCAGGTATTGCCGAGAATCATCACCGTCGCCGTGCCGCGGTTCCAGCATTCGT
>JAQUXG010000117.1 GCA_028692515.1 Kiritimatiellales bacterium
AAGAACCCATTTTTGAATCGCAGACCAAAAACAAACTCGGCAACACCGAAATCCGCTCGGATCTGGTCGCGAACATCAAAAAAGCCATCGTCGAAATGCTTCACCGCAACAAGCCGGCGGCCGATCAGCTCATCGATAAAATCAAAGACACCCAGCGTCTGCGCAAAGATCTGCAGGACGTCAAAAAACTGGCGCGCGAACGTTCCAAGGCCGTTTCGATCCGCGTTCCGCAGCTTAAAGACTGCAAACAGCATTTCAGCAAAGAAAAAGCCGCGCACGAAGACACGATGATCTTCATCACGGAAGGACAGTCGGCCGCCGGTTCGCTCGTCAGCTGCCGCGACGTCACCCGGCAGGCGATTTACACGCTGAAAGGCAAGCCGCTCAACGTGTGGGATCTCAAGCGCGACGCACTCTATAAAAACGTCGAACTCTACAATCTCATGCGCAGCCTGAACATCGAGGACTCTGCCGACTGCCTGCGCTACGGCCATGTCATCCTCGCCACTGACGCCGACGTCGACGGCCTGCACATTCGCAACCTCATGATCACCTTCTTTCTGCGTTTCTTTGAACCGATCGTGCGCGACGGGCATCTCAAAATTCTGGAAACCCCGCTCTTTCGCGCCCGCAACAAGAAAGAAACCATCTATTGCTACTCCGACCGGGAACGCGACGCCGCTCTCGAAAAGCTCGGACGCAGTGCGGAAGTCACCCGGTTTAAAGGACTCGGCGAAATTTCCCCCGGTGAATTCAAAGCGTTTATCGGCAAAGAAATGCGGCTGACTCCGGTCGTGGTCGACGAAGACCACTCCATTCCTGAAGTGCTCACCTTCTACATGGGCAAAAACACGCAGGAACGCCGTACCTACATCATGGAAAATCTGGTAGTGGATGAAGAAATCCTATGAGTGAAGAACAGGAATTCCTTTTCGGCGGTGAGCCGGAAAATAAAAAAACCGCAAAAAAAACAGCGGCAAAAAAACCGACCGTTGAGACGGACGATATTGCGGATGAAGCGCCTGCGTCTGAAAAACGGGGACGCACGCGTCTCGCGCTGGACTCCGAACACGGTCCGCTTCGTAAACTCGTGGACTACAATTTTTTGCAATACGCCTCCTATGTCATTTGCGACCGCGCCATTCCGAATGTCGAAGACGGCTTGAAGCCCGTGCAGCGCCGCATCATGCACGCACTGTCCGAAAAAGATGACGGACGCTTCATTAAAGTCGCCAACGTCGTCGGCCATACGATGCAGTATCATCCGCATGGCGACGCCTCCATCAACGATGCACTGGTGAATCTGACCAACCTCGGCGGCTATCTGATCGAGGGGCAGGGGAACTTCGGCAATATTTTCACCGGCGACCGCGCCGCCGCGCCTCGTTACATTGAGTGTCGTCTCACTCCGCTGGCCCGTGAAGAAGTTTTTAATAAAGAACTTACTCGAACCATTCTCAGCTACGACGGACGCAACAAAGAACCCGTCGTGCTGCCCTGCAAACTGCCGCTGCTGCTTATGCTCGGTGCCGATGGAATCGCAGTGGGCCTCTCAACTAAAATTCTGCCCTATAACTTTATTGAACTGCTTCATGAACAGATCGAAATTCTGCACGAAAAAGTTCGCACGCCGCATAAGTGCACCGCGCTGCCCGACTTCCTGACCGGCGGTCTCATGGACGTTTCTGAATACGATAACGGCACCGGCAGGGTCAAAGTCCGCGCAAAAATTGAAGAGCGCAGCGGTAACCGGCTCACCATCACCGATCTGCCGTATGGCCAGACCACCGAATCGCTTACCACCTCGATTGAAGATGCCGTGCGGAAGAAAAAAGTGGCCGTGCGCGCCATCAACGATTTTACAGCCGAAAAAGTTGAAATCGAACTGGTTCTCTCACAGGGAGCTGATCCGGAACAGGTCAAACAGGCGCTCTACGTTTTCACCGCCTGTGAATCCGCCATTTCCAGCCGTATTGTCGTCATTCACAACAACCGCCCGGTTGAAATGACCGTGGATGAGATATTACATCTCAACACAAAACAACTGCTCACCATCCTCGAAGCCGAGCTGAATCTTAAAAAAGACAAACTGCTCGACGCCTTCCATACCAAAACGCTCGTCCAGATTTTTGTCGAAAACCGCATCTACAAAAAAATTGAAACATGCAAAACCTATGACGCGGTTCATAAAGCCGTCATGGACGGCTTGGATCCATTCAAAAAAATGCTGCGCCGCCCCGTCGTGGACGAAGACATCGAAATGCTCCTCGCCATCCAGATCAAACGCATTTCGCTCTTCGACATGAACAAAAACAAAGAGGACATCGAAAAAATCCTCGCCGAGCTGGACGAGGTCGAGAAAAACCTCAGGAGCCTCACCGTCTATGCCACCCGCTATCTCAAAGAGCTCATCAAAAAATACAAAGACCGCTATCCGCGTCTTACCGAGGTGAAAACCTTCAAAGAAATCGAGGTGCGAGAACTCACCGCCTCCGAGCTCGACCTCAAACACGATACCGAAGCCCAGTTTGTCGGTACCGCCGTCAAAGGCGAGTCGCTCATGAAATGCTCCTCGCTCGATAAGCTGATTTTTGTCTGGGACAACGGGCGCTATCAAATGATGCCGCCGCCCGAAAAACTCTTCGTCGACGGCAATCTGCTTTACAGCTCCATTTTCGACCGTGACCGCGAAATGACCTGCGTCTATGTTCATCAGCGTGCCACCTTCATCAAACGCTTCACCTTCGGCGGCACCATCATGAACCGCGACTATCAGATTGCGCCTGAGGGTTCAAAAATTCTCTACTGGCAGGAAGGCTGTCCGGAGGAAATTTATCTGCGTTACCGCCCGGCCAAAGGACAGCGCATTCATCAGCAGTTCTTTAAACTCAAAGACCTCGCCGTCAAAGGCTCCAAAGCCAAAGGCAACCGCCTCACCACCAAATCGGTGCAATACATCGACAGCAAACCCGGCCGCTGGTGGCGCGACGACGAAGAAGCCCCGCAAGGCGTGCTTCTGTAATCCCAATAAAAAAGGCCCCGTAAAGGGCCCTTTTGATTATCGCAGAAAGTGGATTTAAAACTTCCAGTTGGCAATCACCATAACGGGCAGGTTTTCTTCTGAGGCGATATTCACCAGCCCGATTTGCAGTCCATCAAGTGTCTGCGTCTGATTAATCACCCCGACCTGCAACCCGCGAAAATGCCGCACACCGTTATAGAGGCCGACTTGAACCCCGTGCGCGCTTTCATAGGCGATATTAACCAGCCCGACCTGAACGCCGCCGATATTGTCGGCGTAGTTGTAGAGACCAACCTGAAGTCCGGCGGTGTCATAACCGATATTAACCAGTCCGCCCTGAAAGCCGTGAATTGCTTCTGCCTGATTGAAAAGTCCGCCCTGCAACCCGGTTGCCTCGCCGTGAACTACATTAACTGCGTTCCAGAACGTCAGAAAGGGGATTCCCTGAAAGCCGGTCATATTGCCTTGGACATGGTTCACAAAACCGACTTCAATTCCAGCCGCGTCTCCGCAGACCCGGTTCAGGATTCCAACGCCGGCACCGCAGAAGGTTCCCGCGGTCTGATTAATCACCCCGACATCCAGGCCGGTCACATTTTCGTTGAGGCCGACAATATTCAACCGCAGTCCGGCGACATCCTCCTGAAAAGGAACCCACTGCATCTTCGAATAGATGGACAGCTGAAGCGGATGAGCGGATTCCTGCGCCATGCCGGAACCGGCCAGTAGAAAGAAGAAGGTACTCAGAACGGCAAACAGTTTTTTCATAAAATCTCCAGTTGATTCACTTAACGCCCGTATTCATAACAGGTACCCGTCTGCTTTTCCAGACATTGGAAAAAGATTCTGAAATTTTTCCAATGTTTGGAAAATGGTTTTGCGCTACGCTTTCGTCCGTATGATTTCAGTCTATGACAGCTCAATCGACTCAATCTGCCGCGATCCACACCGGTTGAGACTCTTTCGCAACGCCTTTTTCAAGAAGGCCTTACCGCTTGAAGAATGCCGGGACATTGTCCCTGAACTTTTTCAAGGCGAGAAAAAATTAGTGGGTGCAGGCTCAGCCTGCTTGGAAATTGTTGAGCGCCATAACTCAAAAATCGACGGCGCAACCAAACTGGTTTTCCAATGTTTGGACGGCGCGAGAATCGAAGCCGTCATTTTGCGCATCGCCTCCGGACGCACCAGTCTTTGCATCTCCTCTCAGGTCGGCTGCGCCGCCGACTGTCAGTTCTGCGCCACCGGTAAACTCGGCTTCATCCGCAACCTCACCGCCGCCGAAATGCTCGATCAGGTACTGCTTGCCAAACGGCTGCTGCGCGAAGAGGGGAGACCGCTCCGCAACGTCGTCGTCATGGGAATGGGCGAACCATTGCGCAACGAGGAAAATCTTTTCCAATGTCTGGAAACTTTGCGCGACCCGCGCTTTTTCAACCTCTCCGAAAACCACCTCATGGTCTCTACCGTCGGTATTCCCGACGCCATGGTTCGCTTTGCCGAACGCTTTCCGAAAATTCAGCTCGCCCTCAGCCTGCACAGTGCCCGGCAGGAAGTCCGCGAACGCATCATGCCCGTCGCAAAGTTCCAACCCTTGGAAAAACTCCGTGAAATTTTTCCAAGCATTGGAGCCATGATGATTGAATATCTGATGCTCAAGGGCATTAATGACGGGCCGGAAGATCTCGCCGCGCTCATTGAATTTCTGCGCGGCACCAATGCGCATATCAATCTCATTCAGTTTAACATCTATCCCGACGCACCCTTTGAACCGGTTGCAGAAGAAGCCCGCAAAGCCTTCGGGGATGAATTGAAAAAGGCGGGTTTCAAAACCACACTACGCTATTCTCTCGGCGACGACATCGCCGCCGCCTGCGGCCAGCTCGCCGGAAAATAATGTCGTCGGTTACTCTATAACCTTCCAGCTGTCCAGATCGCCGGGCAAATGAAGTTCCCATCTCAGGTAGTGCCGTATTGCTTCTTCTCCCCTTTTAAAAACCTGTTCGGATTGTTCTCCGATAACTCGAAGGTCGTATACACTTGCGCGTCGACTGTGGACTACAAATCGTTTGGGAGCCTGTTTTTCGATCACTATTACGTCATCTATCATTTCGCCATTTGTGCGATGTACCCATTTTCGTGGGAACCACGGGTCTTTGTCTAAAGCTGACATGATGTGAGAAATTAACTCTCGCATTCTTAGAGGAGGATGTGGCCATATCCCGCGAGCAATACGATCGGGTACATTGTAGTGGCCGCCTCTAAGCAGATAATCAAGACTCTCCGCGTCCATAGCGCTCACCTTCTATTTTGAGAGTGTGCCTTTGCTTGACGGGATCGCGTCGAGCGCGCGCAGGTCGGCGGTGCAGGCCATGCGCAGGGCGCGGGCGACGGCTTTGAAGACGGCTTCGTGCGCGTGGTGCAGATCGTCGCCGTATTTCTGGTCAATGTGCAGATTCAGTTTTGCGGTGTCGCAGAACGAGCGCCAGAAGTGTTCCAGAATATCGGTATCGAAATCGCGGATGAGGTTTTTCTTGTTGGCGATGTGATAGACGAGGTAGGGGCGTCCGCCGAGATCAAGCGAAACTTCGGCGCTGGCGAGCGCATCGTCCATCGGGAGCACCCAGAATCCGTAGCGGTTGATGCCTCGCCGTTCGCCGAGCGCCTTGTTGAAGGCTTCGCCGAGCGCGATGCCGACATCTTCAATCAGGTGGTGGTAGTCCACCTGAATGTCACCGACGGCTTTAATGTCCATGTCGATCAGCGAGTGTTTG
>JAQUXG010000118.1 GCA_028692515.1 Kiritimatiellales bacterium
AGATCGGGTCCAAACATTGAAAAAAATTTAGTCCTTGTCAGTCGTAGAACGTTTCATGCGCTTGCGTTCGTTGTCAGTAAGATAGCGCTTGCGCAGACGGACGTAGTGCGGCGTAACTTCGACCAGCTCGTCGTCTTTAATGTATTCGAGCGCTTCTTCCAGACTCTGTTTCTGTGCCGGTGCAAATTTCATGGCGCGGTCGGAGCCGGAGGCGCGCATGTTGGTGAGCTGTTTGGCTTTCTGGACATTGACGAGCAGATCCTTATCGAGACAGTGCTCACCGACGATCATGCCTTCGTAGCATTCTTCGCCCGGATCAATAAAGAAGATGCCGCGAAGTTGCAGTGCGTCGATGGCAAACGCTACGGACGCTCCGTTGCCCATACTGATCATTACCCCGTTGTTCCGGTGGTTGATTTCGCCGGCGTACGGAGCGTAGTGCAGGAAGCGATGATTGATGACTCCCTCGCCCGCTGTGGCGGTCATCATTTTGCTGCGCAGGCCGATGAGTCCGCGGGTGGGAATATGGAAGGTCATATTTTTACGAATGCCCAGCTGATCCATACGAACCATTTCGCCGCGCCGCTGGCCGATCAGTTCGATCGCTTTACCGGCGTATTCGTCCGGGACATCCACAGTTAGAACTTCGATCGGCTCTTCTTTTTTGCCGTGGTTCATGTGGAAAATCACGCGCGGCTGCGCAACGGTCAGCTCGAAGCCTTCGCGGCGCATGGTTTCGATAAGAATGGAAAGGTGGAGTACGCCGCGACCGCTGACGATGAAGGAATCGCCGCCGCTTTCTTCAACGCGCAGCGCTACGTCGCGCTCGGTTTCTTTAAGTAGCCGTTCACGGATGTGGCGGCTGGTGACAAATTTTCCGTCTTTACCGAAGAACGGTGAGTCGTTGACGCGAAAGGCCATGGAGAGGGTTGGTTCATCAAGCGCGATCATCGGCAGGGCTTCGGGGTGTTCCGCATGCGCAATGGTGTCGCCGATGTCGATGTCCACGATGCCGGAAATGGCGCAGAGGTCGCCGCAGGGAATGCTGGTGGTTTTGACGCGGCCGAGGCCTTCGAAGGTTTGTAATTCTTTGAGTTGCACGTTCCTCACGCTGCCATCGCGTTTGATGATGCAGGTCGGCGTTTTCAGATCGAGTGTGCCGCGATAGACGCGACCGATGCCGATACGGCCGACGTAGTCGTTATAGTCGAGAGTCGTGGCCTGCATCTGAACCGGACCTTCTTTGATGGGCGGGCCGGGAATGTGCTCAATGATGGCGTCCATCAGCGGTTTAATGGAGTCTTTCGGATCGTTCAGGTTTTTAACAGCCCAGCCGTCGCGGCCGCTGGCGTAGAGCATCGGGAAGTCGAGCTGTTCATCAGTGGCTTCGAGCTCAACGAAAAGATCGAACACCATGTCATGCACCGCGTCGCAACGGGCATCGGGTTTGTCGGCCTTGTTCACGATGACTACGGGCTTGAGGTTGAGTTCAAGTGCCTTGTCCAAAACGAAACGGGTTTGCGGCATCGGGCCTTCGGCGGCATCAACCAGTAGAAGCACCCCGTCGGCGAGGTTGAGTACGCGCTCGACCTGTCCGCCGAAGTCGCTATGACCGGGGGTGTCGATGACGTTAATTTTCACACCGTTGTAAACAATGCTGATATTCTTGGAGAGAATCGTGATACCGCGCTCGCGCTCAAGGTCGTTGCTGTCGAGCATACAGGTTTGGAACGCCTCGTTATCGCGCATAATATGCGCCTGTTTAATGATCTGGTCGACCAATGTGGTTTTACCGTGGTCGACGTGCGCGATGATCGCGACATTGCGAATTTTTTCGTTTCTCATAACTTCTCCGGACATAAGGGCGGAGAATCTACGCACCTGTCGGGAAAAAGCAATCTTTCGGGCGTTATTTCTGCGCGGCCTAGATTATGGAAGGGTGTGCGTTAAAAAATGTGGCAGGCGGGGCCTCCGTTCTTTTCGAAGTAACGCTGGTGGTATTCCTCGGCACGGTAGAACGATCCGGCAGGCACAATCTGCGTGGCAATCGGCTTCTTATATTTGCCGCTTGTATCGAGCGCGTCTTTGACCTCTTCGGCGATGGCCCGCTGCTCGGGTGAATGATAAAAGATGGCGGAGCGGTACTGTGTGCCGAAATCCGGCCCCTGCCGGTTGACCTGTATCGGGTCGTGCATCTTAAAAAAGAACTCCGCCAGCGTCCGGTACGAAACCTTGGCTGGATCAAAGGTTATTTCAAGCGCTTCGGCATGACCCGTCTGGCCGGCACAAACCTCTTTATAGGTCGGATTGGCCGTTTTTCCGCCGGTATAACCGACTTGAGCATCAATCACGCCGTCGATTTCACGAAACGCGGATTCAACGCCCCAGAAGCATCCGGCGGCAAAGGTTGCAGTTTCCGTTTTCACAACGCCCTCCTCTGCCGGAGAACATCCGGCGATTGCCACAATTAATAGACTGTAGAGTAATCTTTTCATGTCAGATTAGACGGTTATTGGCCGGATGAGTTCAATGCCGATTTAATTGCGGCGGTTAATTCTTCCGAATCCGGGGTGGTGCGGCTGCCGAAGCGGGCAATCAGTTTCCCGTCCCGGCCGATCAGAAATTTATTAAAGTTCCATGAAACGGCGGCCCCGTTCGGATCGGATGTCAGCCAGACGTACAGCGGATGCATGTCGCCGCCCTTGACAGAGATTTTTCCAAACATTGGAAACGTGACGTGGAATCGCGCAGTGCAGAACTGCTGAATCTCTTCGTTGGTGCCGGGCTCCTGCCCCATAAAGTTGTTGGCCGGGAAACCCAGCACGACCAGCCCCCGGTCTTTATATTTTTCGTACAGTTCCTGCAGTCCGGCGTACTGTGGAGTAAATCCGCACTTGCTGGCAGTATTTACGATCAGAAGAACCTGTCCTTTATAGTCGGACAGGTTTTTCGAAGTTCCGCCAATCGTATTCACGGTGAACTCATAGACTGAGTTCGCCGCACCCACCGGGCTGGCGGACAGGAAAAGGCCTGCGACCGCCGATAAGAACGGCTTCACAGGATCTCCTTATTTCAACGCGTCAAGCGTGGCGTCATAATCCGGCTCTTGAGCGATTTCCGGAATCTGTTCGGTGTAAATCACTTTTCCGGCTTCGTCGAGGACAACAACGGCGCGCGAAAACAGTCCGACAAGCGGACCCTCGGCGATGATTACGCCGTAGTGATCGCCGAATACGGAACGGAAGGCGGATGCTGTGACCACATTTTGTATTCCTTCAGCACCGCAGAAACGGGCCTGAGCAAACGGCAGATCCATGGAAACGCAAAGAACGACCGTATTTTTCAATGCCGCGGCCTTTTCGTTGAACTGACGTACGGATGTGGCGCAAACACCGGTGTCGATGCTAGGGAAAATATTCAGTACGAGTCTCTTTCCTTTATAGTCAGCAAGCGTAGTTTCTGAGAGATCCTGTTTCACCAAAGTGAAATCCGGTGCGAAGCTGCCTTTGGCAGGCAGTTCGCCGATTGTGCTGATGGGGGTTCCCTTAAACGTGATCTGAGCCATAGAGTTCTCCTTTGTTGAGATCGTGTACGGATATGGATTTATACGAAGAGGGTTGCTTTTGCAAGCCGCAACCCGTTCAATGTGCGCTTTATTAAAGGATTTTGACATGAGTGCTATTGAACCACAAAGAACCATTGCGATCGTAGGCCGTCCAAATATTGGAAAATCGGCGCTTTTTAACCGGATTGTCGGCCGGCGCGTTTCGATCGTGCACGAAGAGTGCGGCGTAACCCGCGACCGCGTAATGTGTGAGGCCGAATGGAACGAACAGTATTTTGATCTGATCGATACCGGCGGACTGGGCACCATGGATTCCGGATCGGCTCACGATATCATCGTCGACAGTACCAACAAACAGGTCGCCGTCGCCATTGAAGATGCCGCCGCTATCCTTTTTGTCGTCGATATTACGTCTGGCATTGTTCCAATGGACAAAGAAGTCGCCCGCCTGCTGCATCGCGCCGACCGCCCGGTCTTTATTTTGGCTAACAAGGCCGACACCTCTGCCCGCGACGAACAGGCACTCGAATTCGCCCAGCTCGGCTTTCCCGTTTTCCCGGTTTCCGCACTCCATAATCGCGGAATCGACGACGTGTTGCGCGCCGCGCTGGCGAAACTTCCTCCGGCTCTTCCAAGAGAAAAGCGCACCCCGCTCCGCGTCGCAATTGTCGGTCGTCCGAATTCTGGCAAATCCTCTTATATCAACAGGTTACTAAACAGTGAACGTGTAATCGTTTCCGATATTCCCGGCACGACACGCGACAGTATTGAAATTCCTTTTGCCATTGGTGCCGGTCCGCATGCCCGGCACTATATTCTCATCGACACCGCCGGTATTAACCGGCGCAACCGCAAGTCCGGCGCGATTGAGCACTACAGCAATATGCGAGCCGAAGAAAGCATCGACAACGCGGATATCGTGATCGTTCTGATGGATGCGACCGAGGGCCCTAAACTTCAGGACAAAAAACTGGCGGCCAAAATTATTGAGGCCAAAAAAGGCTGTATTCTGGCCATTAACAAGTGGGACATTGCCGAAGAAGCCGACGTCACGCAGACCAAATATGAACCGGCCCTGCGCAAAGAGATGCAGTTCCTCGACTTCGCTCCCCTGCTCTTTCTCTCCGCCAAATCAGGGTACAATATTCGCAAGAGTGTCGATCTGATCGACTACATTTCCGACCAGGTACAGATCAAGCTCAGCACCGGCGTGCTCAACCGGATTCTACAGGACGCTGTGCAGAAAAATCCTCCGCCCAGCGTCAACGGACGGCCGCTTAAAATCTATTACGCCACGCAGGCTGGCGTAAAGCCGGTTCGAGTCAAACTATTCGTCAACAATACGTTACGCGCCACATCCGGCTACAAGCGCTATCTCGATCACCAGATCCGCGCCGCCTTCGGACTCGAAGGCGCACCGCTCGAACTCAAATTTGTTCCCCGCCCCCGCCCCGATCTGGAAGAGAAAAAAAAGAAACACCGCGACTGATTCTTTGTGCGGTGTAACACGAAAATGCGACGTGCCGCGATGATCTGCGACGACATACCTATTGTTCTGAATATTCGGTATACCCGCGTTGTTTCAGAGCGGTGCCGTCACTAGATTTGACAGCCCCCGGGCCGCCTGAAATCCGCCCATCATAAAAAATGTGAGACACGCCATTTCGACCAGTACAGCGCTTCCGGTCAGGCCGTGTGCAATGGCCCCCAACGCTCTGCTCCGCGGCGGTTTATCTTCGCAACCGAGCCGCAGATAAAAAGATGCATGTGAAATAAATGATAATGCATAGGCAAGTAAGCTACACATAATGCTGTAAATAAACAGACTGATTGCGCTTTGAAAATCCGGAAGCGCACTCCGGACAAGCGGTGCAAGTTTTTCACTCCCTAAAAGGACTCCGAGAAGAGCTAGAAAGCTGACCGCCGAGCCACAGCTGACAACCAGCAAAGCCTGCAGGGCGTCGTGCCCGGTTTTTGCGAAGACATCAAGATATTCACGTTGGGTAATTTTATCACTCATTTTGCATCTCCTTTTTGGATTCAAAGGCACTTTTGTCAGGACGGCATCGTCACCAACCCTGAGGGAAGCATAATGACTCAAAAAGTTTCAAAAAGTAAACTCTGAGGTTTGTAATTGAACAACAGGATGCCTTGGCTGGGCGCGCCCCGCTCGTCCACCGCAAAATCCTGTCGATCCGATTTTCCCGTCTGGAACTTTCTA
>JAQUXG010000119.1 GCA_028692515.1 Kiritimatiellales bacterium
TCTGGCCGCGATTCTGATTGCCGTTGCGGTTTGGATCGGCGTGCAGTTTATTCTGGTTCCTTCGTTGGAAAAGGATGCGAACCGGCAGGGCCATAAACTCAAGGACTACACCAACCGGCTCTTTTACGGACGATAATTTTAACCACGGAACACACGGAATACACTGAAGGCGTGCAGTTTTTTATTGTGCCTGATGTTCAGGTTATATTTCCGTGTTTTCTGTGTATTCAGTGGTGAAACATGAAAATTGCAGATGTGATTATAGTCGGCGGCGGGGCGGCGGGGATGTTCGCCGCTGCTGTGCTGGCTGAAGAGGCGCCGGAACTGAAAGTTCTGGTTCTCGAAAAGGGAGCAAAGCCGCTGGCAAAAGTCCGCGTTTCCGGCGGCGGCCGCTGTAACCTCACGCATCAATGTGCCGACATCCGCGACTTTGTGAAAAACTATCCGCGCGGCGGGCGCGAGCTGATCGGCCCGTTTAACCGATTCGGTCCGGCGGAAACCATCGCGTGGTTTGAGCGTCACGGCGTTCCGCTGGTGACACTCGCTGACGGATGTCTCTTCCCGAAGTCCGACACGTCGGAAGACGTCATCAATGCGTTGCTCAAAACAACGGCAGAAATCCGAACGAATTCAGAAGTTTCCAAAGTCTGGAAATTCGATGGTGGGTTCAACGTCAAATTGACGAGCGGCGAACAGCTCAGTTGTAAGAAGGTTTTGGTGGCGACGGGCGGCGGTGCATTTATCGAAGGGCTGGGCCATACGATCGAACCCTGCGTGCCGTCGCTCTTTACGTTTAACACCTCGGACAAAGAGTTCACTGCGCTGGCCGGCATTGTTGTTGAACCGGTTCGTGTCAGTGCGCCGGGTTTAAAGGCGGACGGTGCACTGCTGATTACGCACAGCGGTGTGAGCGGTCCGGCGGTATTACGGCTTTCGTCGTTCGGTGCGCGAACGCTGGCGGAGATGAATTACCATTTTGAGATGAAAATCAACTGGCTTCCGGATCAAAGCGAAGAAGAGATTTTCCAAACCCTGGAAAAACAACGCACCGCTTCACCGCGCAAGCAGGTCGGAACGTGGTCGCCGGTTGGCCTTTCTTCCAGACTTTGGAAACTTCTAGTGAATCGCGCGGACGTTGAAGAGACGCGTGAGTGGGGCGGATGCTCCTCAAAAGCGTTGCGGCAGATCGCGGCGCAGGTGAGCGGGTTCATTCTTCCAATCATTGGGAAAAACAAACACCGCGAGGAGTTTGTCACTTGCGGCGGAGTCCGCCTGAAGGAAGTGAATTTCCACCCGACCAAAGGGAGAGAGGCCGCGCGAGTGCGCGGCAATGACCGAAGGGAATGGCAAACCTTGGAAAGCCGTTTGGTTCCGGGGCTCTATTTTGCGGGCGAGGTGCTGGATATCGACGCGCTCACCGGCGGCTTTAATCTGCAGGCCGCCTGGACGACCGGATATCTGGCCGCGCAATCACTGCGAGGCTGATTTTGTGAATTTCAGCGGTTTCTTGAACAGAAACGGATTCTGCCGGTGGACATCGATGTCGTTGAGCATTTCTTTTGCGCTCTGACATTTGGCTGATACGACATCCGGATTGAGCCGGTAAATCATCAGGCTGTCGGGAGTCAGTTCGTATTTCACAAAGAGATATTTCTGTTTTTCGACATTTTGCAGTTCCAGCTGAATCAGATTCAGTCCGGCGGCGCTGATCTCAAATCCTTTAAAGCTGATAGTATCACTGCCTTCTGTATAAGTGACGCTGTAGTCCGTTCCGGATGTTTTAACTTCCATCGAAACGGGTTTTCCGTCGCTGGAGTGCCCTGTCCAGCTTCCGGTCAGAGCCGGATTGGCGGGCGCGGAGGGAGTCCGGCTCAGCGGGATTTCATAATCGCACCCGGCGAGAAACAGCAGAATTACAGGAAGAATGAGGTTTTTCATTTCTGATCTCCGTTTTGGTTTATGGCAGGGCGTATTCTTTTTTCATCCAGTCGAGAGCGCTGTCAGCCAGCGGTTGCGGCAAGACGGCGATGCTTCCTTCGTAAACTCCAACGTAGTGCTTTGGAATCCGGTCGACGATGAACTTCGCCTGCCGGTCCACATTGTTGCGGTCGCGGTTGCCGAGCAGGACGTAGGCGCGCAAGTTAGGGTTTTTCAACAGGAAATCGGGGCGGAGACCTGCTCGTTCAAATCCCTTGAAGTCGGGTTCCTGCAGAATGATTCCGGCAACCGGACGCATCGTGGCAAATATGGCTGACGGGACGCGCCCGGCAATAAAGCGGTAGTCTCTGGCCATGCGGAAGCGGTCGGTTGCGTCGTCATAGGCGGCGAGAAAGCTCCCGTTCATGGTTTTGCCGATCTGTTCCTGTGCGGCGTCGGGCAGGATAATGACGATCTATTTTTCTTTGTGGACGCGCTCTTTCACGCTGTCCCAGAGTGCGGGTGATTCGAGAAAAATCGAGGGGTAGTAGCGGGTGTCGGATTCGTGATAGCCCTGCGGAATGTAAACGGCGTACTGGTATTTTCCATGGGTCGGGCGGATGGACTCAGGAAGGGTATCCCAGTTCTCCGTCTTGCTGTAGGTGCATCCGATTTGAATGACGTGGTCTTCGGGATAAAGCAGTTTTTGCTTTTCCAGTTCGGCCTCTTTGACGGCGCGGATTTCTTTGGCTTTAATGGCGCGTTCTTCCGCCTGCCGGGCATAGTCCTGCGAAAGGTTGGCCCGGAGGACAAGGCCGTTCTGCAGAGTGACCGTGCCGGTTTTAAAAATCAGGATTTCCGTTCCGTCGCGTTGCATGGTACCGGACGGTTCGCCCAGTTCTGCGAGGACGGCATCGCGGGAGGCGCCGATCTCAACGGCGCCGGCCGGGAGGCGGATTAAAAGAAGTCCGAGGAACAGAAGCCTTTTCATGTCCGGCAGACTACCGCATGAATTCCGGAAAGACAATCTACGAACGGTTGACTTCAATGCCCGGATTGCTTACAAGCCCGCATTAATGAAAGTTTTTGTTTGGTCTCTTTTTGTTTTTCCGCTGCTGCTGATTTGCGGCTGTTGTAATTTTGCTTCGTTGGAAGGGAACGGAGCGTGTTCCCGTCTCGCGTGGGATGCGTATCTTCCGGTTGCGACCCCGGCAGAAGTGGAGCAGATCCGGGCCGTGGCCGAAAACAGTGATGTTCAGCTGATGTTTGAGCGCGGGGCATACAGCGGGTACAAGGCCAAAGTGAACCGGGGGTTCAAGTGGGGAATTCCGCTTGGCCCTTACCGCGAGTGCTCTTTCTGGGCTGCCGACAAAAAGCGTAACGTCCACAATCTCTGCATTAAAATGAATTGCTGGGGAACAACGATTCTTCCGTTTATGACCGGTATTTTTATGGCAGGCGATGCGGAGGTATATGAATACTCTGGCGGAAAGTGTCTGGCGTATGAGCGGTTTATGCGGGCCGGGATTATTCCATTGGTGGCCTATGAAGCCAGCGTTATGCCTGCGGCACAGGGGCGTCCGATGCCCGGATGTCCGAGTATGATGTCGCCGGATTCGCTCTGCCGGATTTCAACGTCTCTGGATGGTGTGAAGCAGGATGAGATGGGCGAGTGCTACGTCTGGTCATCGTCCTTTTTTGACCGGCCGAAGTATGAGAGGCTGACATCGTATTATTTTCTCTGCGGCCTGTTCGCCTTCGGACAGAAAAACGAACGGGCCTATATGCAGCTGGCTTGGATTCCAATCCGGCTTTGGTCGATGGAAGAGTGATTACCCCAGCGGCAGAACGGTTTTTTTGTACACCTCGTTGAGTACCTGTGCGATACCGGCATAGATGGCGGAGAAGCCGCAGACGAGGCCTTCATAGCCTGCAATCTGTTTGAGCAACGCGTTTTCTGTTGCGTCGCCGATTGCGAGCAGGGCAAAGAGCACCACCAGCGTGCCGAACACCACTTGCAGGGCTCTTGAGAGTTTCAGTGTGCCGATGAACATCAGCAAGGTAAAGATGCCCCACAGTCCGAGAAAGCTGGCCATCGCCATGCTGGACGCAGGTGCGGCCAAGCCGAGTTTCGGCAGAACAATCAGCGCCACCAATGTCAGCCAGAAAAAACCGTAGGAGATGAACGCGGTGGTTCCAAAGGTGTTGTTCTTTTTCCATTCCATGATACCGGCAATCACCTGTGCAGTTCCGCCGTAAAAAATACCCATGGCGAGAATCATGGCGTTGAGCTCGTAGAGTCCGGCATTATGGAGGTTCAGCAAAACGGTCGTCATGCCGAAGGCCAGCAGGCCGAGCGGAGCGGGGTTTGCGGTATTGTCACGAATCGTCATCGTTTCATTGCACATGGAAGGGCCTTTTCTGTTTAGGTGTTAAATTTGTTTTTGAAGAATGAGTCGGGCGTTGTCGAGTGCGCGGGAAATATCTTTATGGATATTTGCACGGCCGATTTTTTCAATCAGGCCGGCTTTTTGCATGGCGGCGACCGGCTGTTTGTGAATGCCGGAAATAATCAGCGCCGTACCGTTGCGGCGTGTGGAGTTCACCATTCCTTCGAGCGCGCGCAGACCGGTGGCATCAATGGCCGGAACGTGGCGCATGCGAAGAATCAGCACTTTCGGCAGTTTTATTTTTCTGATCTCATCCTGAAACTTGCTGGCCGCACCGAAAAAGAACGGCCCGTCGATTTCGAAAATTTCCACGCCCTTCGGTACGTTGAGGTGCGCTGAAGCATTTGGATCATTGAGATCACCGTCTTCATCTTCCAGATTGATGATACCGGCATTGGTCACCGTTTCCATGCGGCGCATAAACAGGAAGGCGGAAAGAACAACGCCAACCTGAATGGCGACCGTGAGGTCGGCAAAAACCGTCAGCAGAAAAACGGTAAGCAGAACCAGCACATCGCTGCGCGGACTGCGGAAGAGTTTCACAAAAAAGCGCCATTCGCTCATGTTATAGGCGACAACCAGCAGAATGGCAGCCAGAGCGGGCATGGGGATCAGTGCGGCATATCGTCCGAAAAAGAGCAGAATCAATGTTAGGGTGACCGCATGCACGATTCCGGCCAGCGGCGTGGTTCCACCGTTTTTGATATTCGTCGCCGTGCGGGCAATCGCGCCGGTTGCCGGAATCCCGCCGAAGAACGGGCAGACGATATTGGCAATGCCCTGTGCGACGAGTTCCATGTTCGAACGGTGACGCTGCCCGGTCATCCCGTCAGCGACCACGGCGGAAAGAAGCGATTCAATCGCCGCCAGCAGCGCAATGGTCAGTGCGGGGGCAAAAAGGCTCTTCATCAGTTCAAAACTGATCACGGGAACAGTGAATGCGGGCAGGTGATTCGGAACGCCGAAGCGGCTTCCGATGGTTTCAACCGGCAGCTTCAGCAGGGTCACCAGCAGAGTCGTCACGAGAATCGCGATCAGCGATCCGGGAATACGGCGGGTCACGCGCGGCCAGATGATCATAATGAGCAGTGCCAGCAGACCCAGTCCGGCGGAAAGCGGATCGACCAGATTCAAATGAGTCCCGATGGCCTCCAGCTTGCCGATAAACTCGCCCGGAAACGTTTCAAGCTGCATGCCGAGGAATGCCGGGATTTGCGTAACGGCAATAATCACCGCGATTCCGGTCGTGAAGCCGATAATCAGCGGATAGGGCAGGTATTTAATGATCGAACCCAGACAGCAGATTCCCATCACAACCAGCATCACACCCGC
>JAQUXG010000120.1 GCA_028692515.1 Kiritimatiellales bacterium
CAGATCACTACCCATCTGCCGGGCGCGGGCCAGCCGTCGCAGGCAAAGATAATTGGACCGACCCTTCACCAGCCGCGCCTTAAAATCGACGCCGAGCGATTTCTGGAGAAACGGAATATCCTTCTCCATCAGCTGCTCCTGAAGCGTAATCGTATAGGTCGCCACCACCGCGCGGGTATTCTGCGCCAGTGCGTTCAGAATCAGCGGAACCAGATAGGCAAAACTCTTGCCGACGCCGGTTCCCGCCTCAACCGCCAAATGACAGGAATTCGCGCAGGCTTCCGCCACCGCCTGCGCCATCTGCTGTTGCTGCGGACGGATTTCGAACGGAAACTCATTGCCCTCATGCGCCTGTTCCAGCCCACCGCCGGGCGCAAAAAAACGCGCGGTCGCTAAAAGGGTTTCAGGATGTTCAACAGGCCGGATCATTTCGCCACAGCGTACCGGAATTTTCCCAAACATTGGAAACTTTCCGGCACATTTTTACTGCACCCGCCCGGTCTCTTCTTTCCCGAAAAATAAAAGATTTACAACACCCTACAGAGGACTAAAATCGCGGACAGACTGGACGGGTATATATGAAAAAACGTGCCACATCGCTCTCGCCCTGCGCTGCCGGGAAATTCGCAGCCATCCTGCTCGCTATTCTCACAACGGGCTCTTCTATACGAGCCGAACAACAAACCGTTCGGGTTGGCGTCTATCAAAATCAACCCAAGGTTTTCCAAACGGAACAGGGCGAGGTTGCGGGGTTTTTCATTGACCTGATTGAGGACGTGGCCAAAGAAGAAGACTGGCATCTCGTCTTTGTTTACGGAACCTGGACCGAGGGACTTGACCGTTTGACACAGGGCCAAATCGATCTGATGCCGGATGTTTCCTATTCCGCCGAACGAGAGAAAAAGTGGAAGTTTAACCGCAATCCGGCCCTGTCCGATTGGTTTCAAGTGCTTTGCCTGCGCGATCATCCGATTTCCAGCATTCTTGATCTGGCCAACAAACGTATTGCCGTACTTCGGGAATCCGTGCAGCAGAAATCGCTCGAATCAATTGTCCGCGACTTCGATCTGCAGGCCGAAATTATCTCAATGCCGGATTATGATGTCGGATTGAAAATGCTGCGACAGCATGAAGTTGATTTGATGATTGCCAACCGTTATCTCGCTGTGAATGCAGAAAGCTGCTATCCGGAAATCGAAGCGACCCCGGTAATTTTCAATCCGACACGATTACATTTCGCTGCTCCGATAGAGGGTCGTGACGCTTTGCTGGATGCCATCGACCGGCATCTGGTCCAGTGGAAAAACGATCAAAACTCTATTTATTATACATCTTTAAAGCGCTGGACCGGCGAAACACCCAAGACAGTGATTCCGCGTTTTATTAAATATGCCGCCTGCATTCTCTGTGGAGCCCTGCTACTGGCGGCATCTATCGCCGTTCTGCTGCGATGGCAGGTTCGCAAGCGAACCGCCGAACTCGAATCCGCTCTCGAACAACTCCGAAAAACACAGGAAAAGGCAATCCAACAGGAGCGGTTGCATGCGCTCGGGCAGATGGCCAGCGGAATCGCCCATGATTTCAACAACATCCTCACCCCGATTGTCGGACTGGCCGATATCCTACTGCTCTATCCGGAGAAACTCAGCGATCACAATCTGGTGAAGAAAAATCTGGAAATCATTTCCAAAGCGGGACGGGATGGCGCTGAAATTGTTAGAAGAATGAGAGCCTTCTACCAGACGCACGAACCGGAACCATGCCGGGAAACGGATCCTTGCGATGCCGTTGAAGCCGTCGTTGACCTCGCCCGTCCTCGCTGGACTCAAGTCGGCAATGACGGCCGCCACCACATTAAAATAGAAACCCGGCTGACGCGCGGGCCGCACATTCTGGTGCAGGAAACTGGACTGCGGGAAGCACTGCTGAATCTGGTCGGGAACGCGCTCGATGCCATGCCCAAAAGCGGCACTATCACCCTATCCGTCAGGCAGGAAAAACAGCTCGTTGTCATCAGTGTCAGCGACACCGGAACCGGTATGACGCCGGAAATCAAAAAGAACTGTCTTGCGGCATTTTATACCACCAAAGGATGCAATGGCACCGGTATCGGGCTGGCAATGGTCAAAGACTTCTGCGACAAGAACCGGGGGCGGTTGTCTATCGATACTCAGGAGGGCTCCGGCACAACAGTTTCTATGACCTTCCCCTGGCACGCCGCAGGCCTCCCCGCCGAACAACCGAAAGCCGGAACGCCCCGCCGGATCAGGCCTCTCGACATTCTTATTGTGGATGATGAACCTCAAACGTTACAAACGATGGAAACAATTCTCAGCCAGAATGACCATCGGATCACGGCAGTCAGCGACCCGGGAGAAGCGTTAAAGTACGCCTGCTCACAATTTTATGATTTAGTTATAACCGACCGAAGCATGCCCGGTCTTTCTGGAGACGAGCTGGCCCAGTCAATCCGAAGTCTGCCGGGGGCCCCTCCGGTGGTCATCGTCACCGGAACCCCGGTGGAAACAGCCATCACCCAGATGGAAAAAGTCCATGTTCTATTCAAGCCGCTCGATATCCGGTTGCTCAACCAGCTGCTAGCGGATATTGGATTTGAAAGCCCCTGACCAACGGGCTTCCACTGTTTGGAAAATCAGTGCGGGTGCTGATGGCGCAGGATATGCGGACGCTCAAGACCGTGGGCGAGCATGAGTTCTTCGTTATCCAGAATCTCCCGGACCGGGCCCTCGGCCACGATGCGGCCGTTATCGAGAACAATCACACGCTGACAGACCTCAACCACCAGCTCGAGATCATGCGTGGCAATAATCCGGGTCTGTTCAAACCCGCGCAATAGATTGATCAGGCGGCGGCGTCCGCGCGGGTCAAGATTGGACGAAGGTTCGTCGAGCACAATGATGTCCGGCGAAACAGCCAGAATGGTTGCAATCGCGACGGCGCGTTTTTCGCCGCCGGAAAGTTTATAGGGCGGCCGTTCGCTCAGGTGCCGCATGCCGACCCGCTCGAGAGCCCCGTACACACGAGCGGCAACCTCGGCGGAAGGTAATCCCTGATTGAGCGGGCCGAACGCAACGTCGTCGAACACGGTGGACATAAAGAGCTGGTCATCGGGATCCTGAAAAACAACTCCGACGGCACGGCGGACTTCGGCGAGCGTTTCGCGGGTAATCGGGGTTCCGCCGAAAAGAACCATGCCCTCCGACGGCATCAAACAACCGTTCAAGTGCTGTAATAAGGTGGATTTCCCGGCCCCGTTTCCACCGATCAGGCCGATGGCTTCGCCGTATTCAATCCGGCAGGAGATGCCGTACAGTGCTTCCGTGCCGTCCGGATAGCAGAAGCCGAGATTTTTTATTTCAAGAGTCGGAGTTCTCATTAGTGTTCTCCTGTCAGCCAGCCGCCGAGTGCGACTGCGGGATTGTAAAACCGTACGAGGATGAAGAATGCGCTCCACCCGATCAAAAAAAGCAGATCACGCCATCCGGGGCGGGTGCGGTGAAGTACGCGAATCTGTCCGTCAAATCCACGACTGACCATGGCTCGATAGATCCGTTGCGCCCGGTCGATAGAACGCAGTAGCAAATGACCCGTCAGTGTGCTGTAAATTCGCAAGCTGAGTTTTTTTGAACCGGCTGACCGCATACGAACACTGCGGATCATACGCAACGCTTCACCACCGATAACAAACAGATAGCGGTAAAGGAATAGAAGCTGTGTGGCGAAAAGCGGAGGAACGCCCAACCGTTCCAGTCCGGCGCATAAACGGTAAATGCCGGTGCAGGCCAGAAGAATCAGTGCCGCACTAACCGTTAAGGTGAAGCGCAGCAAAATCGAAAAAAAGGAAAGCCATCCGCCGGAAATTGTCCACGGGCCAAGTGTAAGCACCGGTGTGCGGTCAAGCAGCGGATTGAAAAGGCCAACGAACAGGGCAAAAGGCAAAGCCAAAGCGACTTTTTTAAAAATCGCGCCAAACGGGATCTTTCCGGAACCCATCAGTACAAACGGAAAAAGAAACAGTGGCATTAACCCGGAAATTTCATAGCGGGGAAAGGACATCACCGTAACTACAAACAGCACAACCGCCGCCATTTTCACGCGGGCGTCTAAACGATGCAGGGGCGTATCCAAACGCCCCAGCTCGTCCATCTGTCCCACCTCAATATAGCGTGCTGCTTTCATTCATTTTTTCGCCGGGCCTGTAAGCTGTAGCCGATCCCGGCGGCTACCGCAAGAGTGATCAGTCCGCCCAGCAAGCCGGAAAATGATGTGCCCGCATCCACCGTTGGCCAGGCCGACTCGTCTTCCTGCTGTAATCCCGACTCCGCCTCTTCAGCCTTAAAGGTATAATCCGGAAAAAACGCCGTTTTTTCCTGCCACTGTGCCAGGTATGAATGAATTCCTTCTTCCGGCGCGGGAAGGTCTTCGTGCCCGGTTGTTTTTTTAAGCGACCACTCGAGTCCGTCCAGCCTGCCGGAGGCGAACCAGCTGACGACCCCGCCGAGCAATACGGCGATGAGGATTAACCAGATCAAAGCCCGGCGCGTCATCGTCGGTCGTTCTGCGTCCTGCACCGCCAGCGTCTCGGGGCGTGCATGCATTACAACGGAAACTACTGCCGCTGTGGCCAGACCTTCCACTACGCCGATCGCCAGATGAATCGGCTGCATCAGTAAAACGAATGTGGAAAACGACAGATCCGAAATCCCCGACAGCGTCGTTTCGAGCACGACGGCAAAGGCCCCCAGTTGTAATCCGGCCACTGCGGCCAAAACCGATCCGCTCCACAACCGCAAACGGCTGGATGACGCGTTGACAAAAATACGGTAAATCAGCGGATAGGCGATAAAAGCAGGAAAGAACCCAAGGTTGAAAATATTGCATCCCAGCGCCAGCAATCCGCCATCGGCAAAAAAGAGTGCCTGAACGGTCAGAATCGAAGCCATCACCAGAAATGCAGCGTACGGCCCCAAAAGTGCCGTCAGCAGAAGCCCGCCGCCTAAATGTCCGCTTGATCCGGTCGCCGGAATCGTGAAATTAATCATCTGCGCCGTAAAAACAAACGCCCCCAACACCCCCATCATCGGGATCAGACGGTCTTCATGAACCGCTCGTATTTTTTTGGCGCACCACGCAATAAGTCCGCCGGTTACCGCCCACATCGTTCCGCCGACGGCGGGTGAAATCAACGCATCAGCCATGTGCATAAGAAACCCTCCTATTTAAGTTCAAAAGCCCAGGTCAGCCCGGTCGTCGCGGTAATATCCGGCACGTCGCCGCACAGCCCCGCCCCGGCGGCAATATCCAGAGTCAGATTGTCCGATGGATTCCAACGGAACCCGGTGTTGCACTGGACAAGAGTCTGCGTTCCGGCCTGCAACTCTTTTTCGGCGAACACTTCACCGACCCACTGCACGGCTTCTGTTAACTGGTAATCCAGTGCGATTCCGTAATGCACCACGTCACCGACATCCTCTCCGGATGGCTCGTCGATCCATGCATAACCGGCATTAAGATAAACAGATGTCTTTTCATTGACCGTTTTTGAAGCAATCCAGCTGACGTCATAATCTGTTTCCCCGCTACCCAAACCGGAGGAATCGTCCGCAGTGGGAATCTTCACTGCGACCACAAAAGCCTGAGC
>JAQUXG010000121.1 GCA_028692515.1 Kiritimatiellales bacterium
GATTACTTACCGCTGGGTAACTTTCCCCCGGAATTTGTCACCCCGCCGATGGGGGACATTGAAATGGCTCGCGAGCTGTGTGCTGACGAATACAAGCGGGAGCACGAGGCGTTGCTGAGTCTCTCTGCAAGGTTGCGGGCGAGCGGAGTGAATGCGCAGGCGATTCTGCTGAAAGGCAACGCGGCCGAACTGATTCTCGAGCAGGCCGAAAATCTGGATGTTGATATGATTGTGATGGGCTCTCACGGACATGGGCTTCTGCGTAAAATGCTGATCGGCAGCGTGACCGAAGCGGTTCTGCGCGATGCGCTATGCAATGTTCTGATTGTTCCGGCACCATTGGAATAAGGAGGTCGCGATGAGACTGTTTTTACTCCTTTTACTTTTCGCCGGGGTTGCCCGCGCTCAGGAGTCAACGCTTACGCTTTATCCGGTACGCTATGCTGATCCGGCAAGGATCGCCGAAGTGGTTCCGGTGATGATGCCGTCCACCAACGGGCTGAACGTTCAAGTTATAGACCGTAAGCTGGCGGTGCGGGGAACGGCTGAACAGCATGCCGTGGTTGAGACGATGTTGCGCGAGCTGGATAAGCCGCCGAAAAATGTGCAGATCAATGTGCAGTTCGCGCGGAGCGGACAGGCCTCAAGTCACGAAGCCGGACTCCGCCAAAAGGGACCGATTATTATCCGCAATGGCGAGGTACACGGTTCGTTTGAGGGGCGTTTCAGTAATCAGAGCACGACATCGAACGAAAACACCACGCAGATGCTGGTGGCGATGAACGGGCGCAGTGCGACATTGCAGATAGGCGAAACGGTGCCCTATCTCGCGTGGCTGACGGAATACAGCTGGCGGCACGGCTATATCCGCGAAACGCATATTGAATGGCGCAATGTCGGTTCGTTTCTGGCGGTTCAGCCGGAAATTATCGGCGCCGGGCCGATGATCTGTATCCGCCTGATCCCGACGCTGAGCGGCAAGCTGAAAGACGGTAACGAACAGACGATTCAGTTTACCGAACTGGCCACCGAAGTGATCGCGCGCGACGGGCAGACGGTTTCGATCGGCGGGTTCAGCAAGGATGAGGATTTTTCGTCGAAATTCCTCGTCGGCCGCTCCGACGGAAGCGAGTCGTCGATCACCGACATTACCCTGACGCCGAAAATTCTTCCTTGATTTCCAACCCTTGGAAAAATCGCGGTAAAAAGTTCCAATGTCTGGAAAAACGGCTACCCTTTTTTTCCAATGATTGGAAAAACGGAGACCTTCATGAAAGATTTGCAGGGTAAAAAGGCGTTCATCTGCGATATGGACGGAGTGATTTATCACGGAAGCAAGTTGCTGCCGGGTGTGCTTGAGTTTGTTCAATGGATGCAGAAAGAGGATAAAAAGTTTGTTTTCCTGACCAACAGCAGCGCGCGTACGTTGCGTGAGCTGAGCGAAAAGCTGGCACGCATGGGTCTGAAGGTGGATGAAAGCCATTTCTATACCAGCGCCAGAGCGACCGCGACGTTTCTCGCCACCCAGAAGCCGGGCGGCAGTGCCTATGTGATCGGCGACGCCGGCATCATTAATGCGCTCTACGACGAAGGCTATTCAATTAACGATACCAACCCCGATTACGTGGTGGTGAGCGAGAGCCCCAATTATGACTACGCCCGGATCTGCCACGCCACCAAGCTGGTGTTGAACGGCGCGAAGCTGATCGGTACCAATCCCGACCTGACCGGGCCAATTGATGGTGGACAGATTGTTCCGGCGACCGGCGCGCTGCTGGCTCCGATCGAGCTGGCGACCGGTGCCAAAGCCTATTACGTCGGCAAACCGAACCCTCTGATGATGCGCAATGCTCTCAAAAAGCTCGAGTGCCGCCGGGAGGAGACCGCAATCATCGGCGACCGGATGGATACCGACATTATCGCAGGAGTCGAGGCGGAAATCACAACCGTGCTGGTGCTGAGCGGTGTGACGAAACCGGAGGATATTGACCGGTTCGCCTACCGCCCGGATTATATCCTGAACGGCGTTGGGGACATCATCCACGGAGTATAAACCGCGATAGTTAAATTACTTGTTTGAATACGGGTTTAGAAACACTAAACTCCCGCCTTATGAGCAGACGTAAATTTCTTAGAAAAACGCAGTTACTTAAGCTGATCGACCGGCTTCCCGGGATCGTTTACCAATACCGCCAGTGGAAAAACGGGCGGTGTGCGTTCCCCTACTCCACCCCGGATATTGAGACCATCTTCTTTGCCACCCCCCATGAGCTGGCAAAGGATGGGCAGGTTGCATTTGACCGCATTGGCCCGAAGTCTATTGATCTCATCCGCGAGACACTGCGCAATTCGGCGGAAAATCTGACCGAATATGAAATTACGTTCTGCGTCCATTCTCCACAGGGCCTGATCCACTGGATTCATAACCATGCCGTACCTGAACGGCTGCGCGACGGCAGCACACTGTGGCACGGTTACATGGAAGATATCACTGCGGAGTATGAGGCAACAGAAAAGGCCAAACAGCGGGCGGCACTGCTGGACGTTATTTTCGAGAATCTCCCCGACCATATTTATTATATGGATCGCGAATCACGGGTGCTGGGAGCAAACCCCGCCTGCTGCAAATACCATGGACGGTCTGCCGACGAGATAATCGGAAAAACCTATCTTGATTTTTATCCCAATGAAATCGGACAGAAACTGTATAACGAGGAACAGAAATTAATGGCTGGCGGGCATCAGCTTCGCGAACGGGAACAGCATGTACAGGCGGACGGACATATCATCTATCTGGAATCCGTTAAAAGTCCGCTGAGAAGCAAGTCCGGCCGGGTTATAGGTCTGGCGGGGATTTCCCGCGACATCACGCAACAAGTTGAGCACGAAAAAGCGCTGCTCAAAGCCAAGCAGGATGCCGAACACAACGCCGCATTTCTACAGACCATTTTCGACAATGTCGAAGATAGTTTTTACTGTAAAGACCTTGAGTTAAGGGTGATTACCGGCAATGCCGCCTGGGTGAAAAGTCGCGAAGCAACCTCCATTGAGGAACTGATTGGAAAAACCGATATTGACCTTTTTCCCGCACCGCTCGGAAAAGAGTTATACGAAAAAGAAAAGCAGCTGCTGAAAAGCAGATCGGGGGTTTTCCGAGAACGAAACCGGCAGGTGCGTAAGAACGGGGACGTGGTTTACAGAGAATCCGTCAAGTGTGTCATGAAAAACAAAACCGGCCAAATCATCGGGTTGGTCGGTATATCCCGGGATGTCACGGAGCAGGTTGAAAATGAAGAGGCTCTTCTTCAGGCCAAGCAGGCGGCGGAACAAAGCGTCTCATTTATCAAAGCCATCTTTGATAACATTGAAGACCAGTTCTATTACAAAGACCGGCACTCCAAAGTTCTGGGCGGCAATAAAGCCTGGGTGAAATCACGCGGGGTGAATTCCATTAACGAACTGGTTGGGAAAACCGACATTGATTTGCATCCTGCCCCTCTGGGTCAGCAGCTGTACGATAACGAGCAGCGACAGATCGCGGCGGGGGAAGTGACGCGTATCCGCGAACGGCATGTCTCCCCTGACGGACAGGTTCAATACATTGAAGCGGTTAAATGTCCGATGCGTAACGAGCGGGGTGAAGTGATCGGACTGGCCGGTATTTCCCGTGACATCACCAAACAGGTGGAAAACGAAAAAATTCTGATTGAGGCTCAGCAGGATGCCGAGGCCGCTAATAAGGCGAAAAGCGCCTTCCTAGCCATGATGAGTCATGAAATCCGTACACCCATGAATGGTGTAATCGGCGCGTCCAGTTTATTGCTCGGCACAGAACTCACCGCGCAGCAGGAGGAATTTGTTCATACCATTCAGGTCAGCGGAGAAAATCTGCTGACGATCATTAACGACATTCTCGACTACTCGAAGATTGAAGCCGGAAAAATCGAGCTGGAGAAAATTCCATTTAATCTGCGCCTATGCATCGAAGATGCATTCGATCTGTTTGTGCAGACGGCCGCAAAGAAAAATGTCGAACTGCTCTATTATGTTGATCCAGACGTTCCGAAAGCACTGATTGGCGATACAACCCGCCTGCGACAGGTTCTCGTTAATCTGATGGGAAATGCCATTAAATTCACGGAAAACGGCGAGGTCAGCCTGAAAGTTCACAACCTGATTGCCGATGAAAAACAAAGAACCTGTCAGCTGGAGTTTGCAATTCAGGATACCGGTGTCGGTATTGCCGATGAACACAAGGATCGGCTGTTTCAGGCCTTTACACAGGCAGATTCATCAAGCACCCGTAAATACGGCGGTACAGGACTGGGTTTGACAATCAGCCGCAAATTGACAGAGCTGATGGGCGGAAAAATATGGTTTGAGAGCGAAGCCGGAAAAGGATCCACCTTTTTCTTCACGGTCACCCTGCCGATCGGTTCGGCAGCAGATCATAAGGCTGAACATCTGCCGATTGAACTGTTGCGCGGAAAACGGGCTCTGATTGTAGATGATAATAAAACCAACCGTTGGCTGCTCAGCGACCAGCTGGCACAGTGGGGCATGCTTTCTGAAGCCTTTGAGCATCCGGAAAGAGCGCTTAAGCATCTGGAAGACGGCCACCCGTACGATATCGCGCTGATTGACTTTCAGATGCCTGATATGACCGGCAGCGATCTGGCAAAAAAAATATACCGGCTCAAAAACAGACCGCCGCTGCCTCTACTGATTCTAAGCAGCTCCTACGAGGATATCCCGCCGGATCCATCCATCACCGCCCACTTATCCAAGCCGGTTAAAGTCGGAAAACTGTGCGATCATATTCTAAAGGCGCTGAGTGATACGAAGACTAGTTCTAAAGAAAGTGAAGCCGCCGGAACACAGATTCAGCCGAAGAAAAAGCGTTCGATACGCATTCTGGTCGCTGAAGACAATGCCATTAACCAGCGAATCATGCAGATGATGCTGCAGCAGCTTGGCTGTGAAAACGCCGTATTGGTAGCCGATGGTGAGGCCGCTGTCGCCGCCGCAATGGATGCCGAATATGATGTGATTTTAATGGATGTGCAGATGCCGCACCTGAACGGACTGGAAGCCACCCGCCGAATCCGGGAATTGACTGGAAGTCCCGATAAACCATGGATTATTGCGCTGACCGCCGGCGTTATGCAGGACGAACAAAAATCTACCGTAGAAGCCGGCATGAACGAATTTATGGCAAAACCGTTAAGTATAGACCAGCTTAGAGAAGCCATAGACCGTCTACACCCGGCCGATTAACGCCAGACCTTAACCGGAAGCTGTTGACGCCCCCACTCCAGCGCCTGCTGGTGGGTTCCAAAGAAAAGGTCAATGCGCGCAGGCCCTTGAATGGCTCCGCCGGTATCCTCTACCCGCCCGTAGCCGTAACCGGGGATGTACAGGATGGTTCCAAAGGGATAGTAGCGCCGGTCGGCGGCGATCGTTCCGGCATGCGCTTTGACCCCGGATGCGGTGATGCCGACTTTTTTCGGTTTTCCTTTATTCGGGCCGGAGGAATACACGGTTCGCCACGGAGCCCACCAGACGCGCTCCCAACCGCAGCACGTTCCGCAATCGCAGTAGCCGGTCGCTTCAATCGTCACCGTGCGCGGCGCAACGCCGCGCGGCGGACGGATGG
>JAQUXG010000122.1 GCA_028692515.1 Kiritimatiellales bacterium
CAATGCCTGTCCGGCTTGTTTAACACGCATTTGAGGCGCGGCAATGTTAAGAAGCACGCCGAGGGTGATGGCGGCAAAGCAATAGTCCGCCAGCTTGAAGGAGATGAGTTGCATGGAGAGCGTGGTACCGATGTTGGCACCGAGCATGACGGGAACGGATTCGGTCAGTGTCATCAGCCCGGCGTTGATAAAGCCGACGAGCATGACGGTTGCGGCGCTGCTTTGAACGAGCGTTCCGATGAATGTTCCAAGGCCAAGGCCGGTCATCCGGTTGCGGGTGGCTTTGGCGAGGATGCGGCGCAGGCTGTCGCCCGCGCAGCGCTTCAATCCTTCGGTCAAACTGTTCATGCCGAAGATGAATAATGCCAGTCCGCCGAGAACGGAGAAAATTTCCATACAGCCTCTTATGTTGTCAGCCATACCGTCTGAAACGGATCCAATGAGATTTTTTTGCCTGCGCCATTATAACGGGTTCCATTGAGCAGATCGGTGCACGGAGCGGTGCTGTTGAGTTCAGGAATTTGCTTATCGATGCAGATGTTTTTCCGAAGGTTGGAAAAGCTGCTGATGCAGACGACGGCTTCTCCGCCGGGCGCGGTGCGGACAAAGGCGAAGAGATCGTCGCCGAGATTGAGCACGCGCTGTGCGGCATCGGGATGGAAGGCGGGGTGCTGGCTGCGGATTTTCAGACGACGGAGCAATTCGCTGAAAACCTTTGCCGAGGTATTTTTCCCGTTCAGCAGGGTTTCGAGTTCGTCGGCGTTCCACTTTTTGCGGTTGAGCGAACGGGCGCGACCGGTTTCTTTAAACCCTTCCTGATCGTTGGGCGTAGCGGTGAGGCTGTGGAAGTAAAGCGCGGGAACGCCTTTGAGTCCGAGCGCGACAGTTTGTGAGCAGAGGAAGCGTGCGAGCTGATGTTCGTCGCCGCCCATGACGTCGAAGTAGGTGATGTTCAGTTCGTAGGGGCTTTCGCTTCCGTCGCTGTTGCGTTTGGTGGAGACCTGTCCGCCCAGCTTTTTCACCTGTTCGGCCAGCGCCGCGAGGTCGGTGTCGGGGATCAGTCCGGCAAGGGGTCGCACGCCGATGCCGTCGTGCGATGCGGTAAAGTTGAACCAGGTGCAGCCGGGCGGCGTTTCACAAACGGTTTCCGCCCAGGCTGTGAGATGCTGCGCGTTTCCGGTGCGCAGGGCGTGGAGCAGGAGCGGCGGCAGACTGAACTGGTAGACCATGTGCGCTTCGTCGCCGTTGCCGAAGTAGGAGATGTTTTCCTGATGCGGGACGTTGGTTTCGGTGAGCAGGATGACGCCGGGCGCGGCCATGCCGAGCAGGTCGCGCATGAGCTTGACGACTTCATGTGTTTGTTCGAGGTGGATGCAGGAGGTGCCGGGCTGTTTCCAGAGATAGGCGATGGCGTCGAGCCGGATGATTTTTGCGCCGTTGGCTATGTAGAAAAGGAGAATGTCAAAAAACTCAAACAGGACATCCGGATTGGCGAAGTTAAGATCGATCTGGTCGTCGCTGAAGGTGGTCCAGAGATGTTTCTCGGTGCCGTTGGTGCGTACGGCGGTGAGTAGCGGCAGATTGCGCGGGCGGACGACGGCGGAAAGATCGGTTTCCGGCGATGCTTCGATGAAGTAGTCGCGGTACGGGGCAACGCCGGTGATGTAGTTTTTAAACCAGCTGCTTTTGCGCGAGACGTGGTTGAGAACGAGGTCGAACATCAGTTCGAAGCGTTTGCCGAGTTCGCCGATGTGATCCCATTTTCCGTAATCGCTTTTGACCTGGCGGTAGTCGATGACGGAGAACCCGTCGTCAGACGACCACGGCGAGAAGGGTAGAATGTGCACGGTGCTGAAGAGGCCTTCAAAGTGTTTCTCCGCAAACCGGCTGAGTGTAACCAGCGGGCGCTCACCGTCGCGCTGCACGGTGTCGGCGTAGGTAATCAGTATGGCGGTCTTTTCATCCCAGAGTGCGGTCTGCTGCGACGTGCCGTAGCCGACGCCGTAGCGGCCGGTCATGGCAACGAGCCGGTCGATGCATTGGGCGGCGCGCTGCGGCCCGTAGAGCCGGTTGAATCGTCCGCGCATCCGGTTGAGCTGTTCGGTTGAAAGAGTTTTGATGAACATCAGTCGAGTCCCGTGATATTGGTGATGAGGGTGCGCAACCGGCGGCGCAGCAGCGGATAGCTGAAGAAGCGGCGCGCGATGGCATAGTTATGTTCGACCGCCTGTTTGCGGTAATCCGCATCTTCAAGCAGCCGCCGGACTTCGTCGATGACCTGTTTGGTCAGATAGCCTTCCATCAGCGGAACGCGAAATCCTTTTGGTTCGATGTCGCGCGCAAAGATGGAGTAGCGGTTGATGAGAATCGGCAGACGGAAATAGACGGCTTCAAGAAAGGCGTTGCCGAAGCCTTCGTAAAGGCTGGGGTAGGTGACAAAATCGACGTGCGGATAGAGATCCCACAACGTATAGATTTTCTGTCCGATGGAATTGGTTTTGCGAATGTCGCCGATGCGGTCGGCAATCACGCGAAGATCCACGTTCGATTCCGCCGCGAGCTCCGACAGCATATTCAGGTATTCGTAGCCTTCGTCGCCGGCATCGTGCGAAATGACCAGTTTATATTTAGGGTTCTTCAGCGCTTCGAGCAGTTTAATGGAATGTTCAATGCCTTTGCGCGGCACGATTCGCGTCGGTTGCAGAATGATTACATCGTCCGGTTCGAAGCCGAGTTCTGTGCGGATGTCTTTCGTGTATTCATCCGGTTGCGGGGCGGGAACCTCAAAATCAAAAACATTCGGCACCAGCAGCGAGGCCACACCTTTGCGCCAGGCCAGCTCTTCCTGAGCCGCTTCATTAATTACAACATGCTGAATGTTGCTGCTGCGCGGCGGGAAGGCGAAGTCGAGATAGTCATTTACGGCATTCACCGAGAAGCGGATGCGCTCCCAGTAGAAGTCGTGGTGGTGTGCAATGCAGGGCATACGGGTTTCCGCCAGAAATTCAGTCAGCGCGACGCCGAGCGGGAGATTCATCGGAATCGTCAGCGCGTTTTGTGCGACCAGCACGGAGATGTCGAAGCGCTTGGTGAAATCATACAGCGTGGATTTAAGATAGCTCGCCATGTCGCGGATGCGGCGGCTTACCAGCGGGTCGCGTTTGTACTGTCCCCAGATGCGCTGATTGATCCACACATTCTCCGGATGTTCAAAGTGCGCCTCCGGAATGCAATGGCTGACCGCCGTATCGCGGTCGAGCAGTCCGGCGTACCAGAATGAGGTATGTTCATAGCCCCACAGCACCTCGGCCCACTTGGCACTCTCCAATGAAACGCCGTCGGTGCCGGCAAATCGCGTTGATACAAATCCAATCCGTTCGCTCATGACTCAAGAATAATGCGGAATAAAAATATGAGAAGGATCAAAACCGGTTTTGTTTCGGATATTTCTACAGAGCTTGCCGGTGCGCCTGTTTTGCTTTATAGATAGACGTCCTCGGAGAGAACACATGAAAAAAAAACATCTCAGCATCGAAGAAATCATCGCCGATCTGCCCGCGATTCGCGAAGCGTGCGTATCGCTTCGCGAAACCCTGCTGGCCAATCTGGTCATGATCGGTGAAATTCCCGCCCCGACGTTCAGCGAAGAAGCCCGCGTCAAGTTTTTGTTACAGCGCTTCAGCGAGTGCGGACTCACCAGCACCTCGTCCGACGAGTGCGGCAACGGGTTAGGCATGATTTCCGGGAAAGACCGCGAGCGTAACATTCTTCTATTGGCGCACGCCGACACCGTATTTTCCGAGCGGCGCGACCATACCGTATCGGTTCATGCAAACCACATTCACGGGCCGGGAATTGCCGATAACAGTCTTGGACTCGCCGTGCTGGCGACCTTGCCGACACTGCTCGACAAGCTGGGGCTTGAATTGGATTCGGGTCTCGTCCTGATGGCTGCGGCGCGCGGCCTTGGGCGCGGCGATCTCGAAGGCATCCGTTTCTTTCTGGATAACAACAAAATTCCCATCACCGCCGGCATCTGTGTCGAAGGCGTTCAGCTCGGACGGCTCAGCTATGCCTCTGCCGGAATGCTTCGCGGTGAAATCACCTGCCGCGTGCCCGAAGAATACGACTGGATCCGGCGCGGAACCACCGGCGCCATTCTCGTCGTCAACGAAGTCATCAACCGCATTCTCGGCATCCCTCTGCCGCGCAAACCTCAAACATCCATCGTACTCGGCTCGCTCGAAGCCGGCGCGGGATTCAACATTATCCCCACCGAGGCAACCTTGCGGTTCGAAGTCCGCAGCGAATCAGCGGATATCGTACGGCAGATCGCTTCCGACCTCGACGACATCATCGAAGACGTCATCTCACAAACCGGTGCCGACGTTTCGCTCGATATCATTGCCCGTCGCGAGCCCGCCGGGCTCGCCATCGGCCATCCGCTTGTCAAACAGACGCGTGAAATCATGAGCGCACTCGACCTACGCCCGCACATCACGCCCAGCATCTCGGAACTTTCCGCCCTGATCGTTCACGGCATTCCGGCCATCACGCTCGGAATCACCGAAGGGGAGCGCCTGCACGAGCAGCGCGAAACCGTTTTACTCGAACCCATGTTCACCGGCCTCGCACAGCTCGTCGCTGTACTGCTTGCCATAGATGGAGGATTTTGTGATGAATCTGAATAAATGGATCAAAGACAACACCTTTCACCACTCCAACTTCTGGGACATCAAACAGCTCATTGATGCCAAAGAAAAACAAGGGCTCACCATCTCCCTCTGTCTGCCCACGCTCAACGAAGAAAAAACCATCGGCAAAGAAATCATCCTCTTCAAATCCGAGCTCATGGATCGCTATCCGCTGATCGACGAAATTGCCGTCATCGACTCCGGCTCCACCGACCAGACCCGCGAAATTGCCGCCGCTTTCGGTGCGGATGTTTATCTCTCTGCCGACATTCTTCCTCAATACGGCGAGAAAAAAGGAAAAGGCGAAAACCTCTGGAAAGCGGTTTATCAGCTCAAAGGCGACATCATCTGTTATGTCGACGCCGACATTGCCAACATCCATCCGCGCTTTGCTTACGGCCTCATCGCGCCGCTTCTCTATCGTCCGGAAATGAAATACGTCAAAGCCTTCTATGACCGGCCGCTCGCCTTTTCACAAGGCGTGCGTCCCTCCGGCGGCGGACGCGTCACCGAAATTCTTGTGCGCCCGCTCTTCTCGCTTTTCTATCCCGAACTCACCGGCCTCATCCAGCCGCTCTCCGGTGAATACGCCGTGCGCCGCGAAGTTCTCGAACAGATTCCGTTTCCTATCGGTTATGGTGTCGAAACCTCGCACCTTTTGGATATCTACAAAAAGTGGGGCATGGAAGCCTTTGGTCAGACCGACCTCGACCAGCGTGTCCATCGCAATCAGGAAACGCTCAGCCTCGGAAAAATGGCCTTCGGAATTCTGCGCACCTTCCTTGCCCGCTCACAGGCCAAAGGCATGACCATCGACATGGAGCAGGTCTCCACCATCATGCGCCAGTTCCAGGCCCACGACGACAAATACGAGCAGACCGAATTTAAAATCGTCGAAGAAGAACGTCCGCCCATGATCACCATTCCCGAATACCGCGAAAAATTCGGGA
>JAQUXG010000123.1 GCA_028692515.1 Kiritimatiellales bacterium
GTGACAAACCGGAAATCCGCCACATTCAAAACGCCTTTCAGCTCGAAGGCGGCTATCGCATCTGGTGGTGAAGTTTCCAGGTATTGGAAACTTTTCTTCCAAGGTTTGGAAAAAAACTAAAAACCGGACGTGCCGGTTCCAAGGTTTGCCATTCCCTTTGGTCATTGCTCCGCAGAAGCGGAGCCTCTCTCACTTCGTTCGGGTGGAACGGTGTTGAAGATGCGGTCGCCGGCATCGCCGAGGCCGGGCAGAATGTAGGCGGAGTCGTTGAGCCCTTCATCGATTTTACAGATGTAGAGGTTTACATCCGGGTGCGCTGCGCGAACATGAGCAACCCCTTCGGGCGCGGCGATAATGGAGAGCATCCGGATTTCCTTCGCGCCCCAGTCTTTGACCATCCGGATTCCTGCGGCGGCGGAGCCGCCAGTGGCGAGCATCGGGTCGAGTACGAAGACGAGATCCGGCGGGTTCGAGGAAAACTTGCGGTAGTATTCGACCGGCTGAAGGGTTTCTTCATCGCGGTAAAACCCGAGGTGCCAGACTTCGGCGGTCGGGAGCAGATCAAGGATGGCATCGGTCATGCCGAGTCCGGCGCGCAGGATGGGAACCAATCCGATCCGCAGGTCGAGCACAGAACCTTCCATTTCCGTCAGCGGCGTTTCAATGGTCTTTGTGCGGAGCGGCAGATCGCGTGTGGCTTCAGTTGCCAGCAATACCGCCAGCCGCCGAATCTGTGCGCGGAAAATATGCGGCGAGGTTTCCTTGTTGCGCAGATGGGTGAGGTGGTGCTGAACGAGCGGATGGTCGAGTTCAAACACCTTCTGCATGGCACACCTCCTATTTGGCATATTCGATGGCGCGGGTTTCGCGGATGACTGTCACCTTGACCTGGCCGGGATATTTTACTTCCGACTGAATGCGGTTGGCGATTTCGCGCGCGACGATAAGAGCTCGCGCATCATCAACCTTATCGCCTTCCACCATTACGCGCAGTTCACGACCGGCCTGAATGGCATAGCATTTTTCGACGCCTTTAAAGGACAGTGCGATTTTTTCGAGTTTGTCGAGGCGCTGGAGATAGAGGTCGGTGGTGTCGATGCGGGCGCCGGGGCGGGCGGCGGTCATCGCATCGGCTGCCGAGGCGAGCACCGCATAGACGCTGCTCTTTTCGACCTCTTCGTGATGCGCGGCAACAGCGTTATAGACCAGCGGAGCTTCGCCGTATTTCCGCAAAAGGTTGGCGCCGATAGCGGCATGCGAACCTTCAACATCATGGTCGAGCGCTTTGCCGAGGTCGTGAAAAATTCCGACGCGTTTGGCGAGATCGACATCCAGATCGAGGTCGGCAGCCATCATCGCCATCAGCGAAGCCATTTCGACGGAGTGGTCGAGTACGTTCTGCTTGTAGCTGGTGCGGTATTTCAGGCGACCCAGCACTTTAACCAGTTCGGGGTCGACACCGGAAATGCCCAGTTTGTAGAGTGCATCTTCGCCCGCCTGCCGGATAATCTCGTCCACTTCGGTGCGGGTTTTCTTGACGGTTTCCTCGATACTGGCCGGGTGAATCCGTCCGTCCGCCATCAGTTTTTCGAGCGCCACGCGGGCGACCTCGCGGCGCACCGGATCAAAGCTGGAGAGCTGCACCATGCCGGGCGTTTCGTCGATGATCAGGTTGACGCCCGATTCCATTTCAAACGATTTGAAGTTGCGGCCTTCTTTGCCGATCAGGCGGCCCTTCATATCTTCCGAAGGAATCGCAACCTGCGTTACGGTGATGTTACTGACGTGATCGCCGGCGTAGCGCTCAATCGCCGAGCAGATCACGTCGCGAGCCTCGGCGCGGGCCTGTTCATAAATCTTCTTCTGTTGTGAGCGGATCAGTCCGCTGATTTCAGACTCCAGCTCTTCTTCCGTCTGATCCATAATCAGTTTGCGTGCGTCTTCCTTAGAGAGGGCCCCTACCTCTTGAATCCGGCGGTTTTCTTCCTCAATGCGCGCCTTAAGCTCCAGCTGCTTCGTTTTGAGATCGTCGTTTTGCTGTTCCGCCTTATCCAGTTTCGCGCTCAGGACATGATCCTTGACGTCCAATAGTTCGAGTTTACGCGAAATATCTTTTTCTCGGGCAACCACGCGGTCTTCAAGCTGGATAATGCTTTGCCGCTTTTGATCCAGACTCTTTTCAGCCTGTTCGCGGGCTTTAAGCACCTCTTCACGGGCGGACACCCCGGCCTCGTGTTTGATCGCCTCGGCCTGTTTCTTGGCCTCATCCAGAATTACCGAACCGCGGTGACTTGCGGCGACCGCATTGGTGCGGGTCAGATAGGCGTGAAAGAAGAATCCGAGAATGACGAATCCGACATTGATGACGATGGGGTTAATCCCGTTCCAGAATATTTCAAAGCTTTCCATGCGAGTTACCTTCGTTTCAGAGTTTTATTTTTATCGATAAAGCATAACTCCGACAGGGCGGCTTGTCTAACTGTTCATCGCAACTTTAAGAATTTGTGTTTCCGTCACCAGCCAGTCCATCCGGATGTCATGGATTTCGGCCGGAATTTCTTCCAAACATTGGAAATCAAAGCAGATTCCAGCGCGAACCGCGCTGTACTGCGGCAGAAGGCGATCATAAAACCCTCCGCCGCGCCCGATCCGGCGACCTGTCCGGTCGAATGCTATGCCCGGCACAAGGATTAAATCGAGTTCATCTTCGGCGGCGAACACCGGAACCGCCGGTTCCAAAATACCAAAGCGGCCCTTTTTCAATTCCGTCGTCAGTCGCGCCATCCGGTAGATACCGGCGGTTTCATCGACCGCCGGAATATAAAATGTCGTTTGCAATGATTCGAATAGAGGGGAGAGGTTCACCTCATCAGGCAGCGGAATGTAGGCGCCGATCGACCGCGCCGACCGGAAAAGTTCCAATGATTGGAACTTTTTAATTACGGAAGCACTCAACGTTTCCAATATTTGGAAATCAGGGCGCAGCGCTGCGATCTGTTTGCGTATTTCCGCTTTGGTCATTTTTTCTTTTTCCGCATGGACTCCCGGTATTCCTGCCGCTTTTTGAGAGTCTCTTCATAGCCCTGATCCGTCGGCGCGTAGTACACGCGGCCGGTCGGAACATACTCCTGATCGACAAAATGGTCTTTTCCGTCGTGGGCGTATTGATATTTCACATCGCCCTTGCCGGGGTGCGGCGCGTTTTTGAGATGATCAGGAACCGGCAGCGTGCGGCCGCTTTCTACATCGGCCAGTGCGGCGTTGATCGCCAGATAACTCGCGTTGCTTTTCGGTGCGCAGGCCAGATACGTGGTTGCCTGCGCCAGAATAATACGTGCTTCCGGCATGCCGACAAAATCGACCGCCTGCATCGCCGAGGTCGCAATCGTCAGTCCGCGCGGATCAGCGTTGCCGATATCCTCGGACGCCAGAATCACCAGTCGTCGTGCGATAAAGCGCGGGTCTTCGCCCGCATAAATCATCTTTGCCAGCCAGTAGATCGCCGCGTTCGGATCGGAGCCGCGCACACTTTTGATGAAAGCGGAAATTGTGTCGTAATGCTCGTCCTCGTCGTGGTCATACGATACCGCTTTTTTCTGCACCGACTCTTCGGTCTCGTGGCGCGTCAGATGAACGAGACCGTCTTCGCCGGGCGGGGTGGTCAGTGCAGCGATTTCCAGCGCGTTGAGCGCACGCCGGGCATCGCCTTCGCAAACCGTTGCCAGATGCGCCAGTGCATCGGCGTCAGCAGTCACCAGTCCGTTGAGCCCCGCCGGATGCTCCATCGCCCGTTGCAGAACCAGTTGAATTGCCTCTTCGCTGAGCGCGTTGAGCTGGAAAATCTGCGAGCGCGAGTTGAGCGGCGTGTTGATAAAGAAAAACGGATTGTGCGTCGTGGCGCCGATCAGAATGATATCGCCACTTTCGACATAGGGCAGGAGTACATCCTGCTGGGCTTTATTAAAGCGGTGGATTTCATCAATGAACAGAATCGTATCCTGATTACGAAGCTTTTTCCATTGCTGGGCACCTTCAAGCAGTTTGCGCAGAATGGCGACGTTGGCCAGTACACCGCTGGTGCGTTCGAACCGCCGGTCGGTCGCCAGCGCAATCACTTCGGCCAGCGAGGTTTTTCCGCAACCGGGCGGACCGTAAAGAATAACGCTTGAAATGCGATCGGCCTCGATCGCGCGGCGCAGCAGTTTGCCTGCGCCGAGGATATGATCCT
This sequence comes from Kiritimatiellales bacterium, assembly GCA_028692515.1. Lineage (GTDB taxonomy): Bacteria > Verrucomicrobiota > Kiritimatiellia > Kiritimatiellales > Tichowtungiaceae > Tichowtungia. Next base: position 4,229 of record JAQUXG010000123.1, read on the forward strand.
GCCCGGCGATTTCATCCAGCGTCCGTGGACGCATCCGCGCCGCCAGTGGCGCGGTGCCTGCGCCGGGCTTCGATCTGCCGGACGGTTTTTCCTCAAAAAGTTCCATGGCGGGAAGTTAAGCACTAATTCACACGAATGGACACTATTTTGAAGTCCTGAGATGAGTGGTTAGGGAATAAAAAAATACCGCTCCGGTTTATGTCGAAGCGGTTGAAAAAGCGCCCGTATCCAGAAGGCTTACCTCCGAACCCTGGTTTACAAGGTGGGAACCCTTCAGTTGCGGCGGAATACACCGAAACCTTCCTAAGTCCCCTTTTAATAGTAACGGATCAGAGAATATTGCCTTCTAGGCGGGCTTAAATTTAAAAGATCAAGTTGAGGTCTTTTTTCTCTCTCCTCACGTCTTAGATGCTACGCGCGAGGTGTTTTTCGGTCAAGCGATCATTGCGATTTTGTGGTGAAAACTTCCACATTATCCTTCGCGGATCACGGCGGAAACGGCGGCGCAGACTTTCTTGCCGACGGTTTCGTGGAAGCCGTTGACTTTTTCATCCGTCAGCGTGCCGGACGGCGAACGGTAAACAAAGCTGTAGGCGACGCTCTTTTTACCTTTTTCCAGCGCCTTGCCGCGGAAGACATCGAACAGCTTGACGCTTTCGAGTTCAGCGGGTGCGGCGGAGTGAACGGCGTCCAGAATATCTTCATGGCGGACGGATTCATCGACGATAAAGGCAAAGTCACGCTCCGTTGCCGGATACATCGGAATATCCTGCACCGCGCTGCGCTTCCATGCATTGAAAATCAGCGGTTCGAGATTCAGTTCAGCGGCGGCAACCGGATCGTTCAGGCGCCATTCTTTCCGAGCCTTGGAATTAATCAGTCCGAGTACGCCGATTTCTGTTTTTCCGGAAAGCACCTTGGCGGCGCGGCCCGCTTCAAACGCCGAAGCGTTTTCCAAGGGTTGGAAACTCACATCCGTGACTTTCTGTGCGATGAGCAGTTTTTCAACCAAACCTTTCAGCCAGAGGAAAACTTCTTCTTCGGAAATTGCGCGCTGTTTATCAAGAGCGCCGCGCCCGGCAGCGCCCATCAGGCCGAGACAGATTTTTTCCGTCTGTACGGTTCCAGTGAAGGTGCGACCGATTTCAAAAAAGACGGCTTCGTTGATCTGGCGCGATTTATTGCGTCCGAGGCTTTCGATCATCTGCGGAATCAGCGAGGTGCGCAGGACGGACTGCTCGGCGCTGATCGGATGCGGCAGCTCTTCGCGTGCGTCGGTGTCGTCTTTGCCGAAGAGGTCGAGCAGCGGATGGCTGACGAGCGTGTAGTTCAAAATTTCGCGTGCGCCAAGCCCGACCAGATTTTTGCGGCAGGTATCTATTGCGCGGACGCGG
>JAQUXG010000124.1 GCA_028692515.1 Kiritimatiellales bacterium
AGCGGGTCAAGATGACCCCGCAACGAAAAAGCGCACTGTGTCATTTGCCGGTCAAAGACTCTCTCTCTGATTTCGCACGACAAATTTGCCTCCACGTCAGCAGGATAAAACGCGGATTACCGATTAGATAACGCCGCCAAAGACGTTTGGGCTCCGCACCCAAACGAAACAGCCACTCCAACCCGCTTTTCATCATCCATCGAGGAGCCTGCAACACATGACCGGCGTGGAAGTTAAACGCCGCACCAACGGCTAAAATCGCTGCGGCGTTCAGGCGCGGACGGAACTCCGCCACCCAATAGTCCTGTTTGGGGGTTCCTAGCCCGCACCAAACAATGTCCGCACCGGAGGTATTGATCAGCTCGGTCATCTCGTCTTTTTCGGCCTCGGTCAACGGACGGAACGGCGGCGAAACCATGCCGGCAATCTGAAGGTTGGGAAATTTTTCTAAGAGATTGGTTTTTAACTGAGCCAAAACCTCATCGGTGGCACCGTAGAAAAAATGAGAAATACATTTTTTCTCAGAGATCGGAGGTCGGAGATCGGAGGCCAGACAACAGACGTCAGAGGTCAGAGGTCGAAGGTCGGAACTGTTCTGATCTGATCGCTGACCGTTGACTTCTGACCTCTGATCTAATGCCGCCGTTGCTTCGCAAAGGGCGAGCATTAAATCCGGTCCGTAGACCCGCGATGCGTCTTTGAAGCCGTAATGATGCGCCAGCCAGACCAGCGGCATGCCATCCGTCGTGGCCATCCCCGCCTCACTGACAATCTTCGCCAGTTTGGGTTGGTCAAAACACTGAACCATCGTATCGGCGGTACAAATATTTACATAATGCTTCTGTCCGGTTTTCACCCAGTTCAACACACGATCCCGTGCACTCTGGAGCGTCATGGCCGAAAGAGAAACCACTCCGGCAGGGAATCGAAAGAACCCCTCCGTATCGTTAAACGGTTTTACAGGGCGTTCGTGGATAAACATCGGATACTTTTTCAGATGTAAAACCTGAAGAGCCGCCTCGAACATAAAGCGGGGGTTATCTGGAAGGTAGCGTTTCCAAAGACGCGGCTGTTTAATCGCCCGGTGCAACCACTGGAAGCCGGAGTATTTCGCCCAGTCCGGCGCGTCTTCCTGAACGCCAGCGTTCACATCGAATGCATACCCGACCGGGCAGATGATTTTGCAATCCAGTTTGTTACGCATCTGATCCATAAAATAGAGCTGCTTGGGCGTACTGATTCCAATCCAGAAAATATCCGGTTTAGCGACGGCCACCTGCGCAATCAGATCGGCCTCCTCCTGCGACGTCAGGGGACGAAAGGGAGGGCAATAGATACCTGCGATTTGAATGTCCGGGTGCTTCCGTTCCAACTCCGCCTTCAGTTTGTCAACAATGCCGGGGGCCGCGCCGTAAAAAAAATGTTTCCACCCTCTGGATGCCGAATACGCGCAGACATCACGCAGCAGATCGGGACCATATACCCGTTCAATCTGCTGATACCCGAACAATTTTCCCAGCCAGACCAGCGGCATGCCGTCCGGGGTATTCAACACCGACTCGTTCAGAATCCGTTGCATCTTCGGATTGCGGCGGGCCTCGACAATTCCCGCGACGCCGAGCGCGCTCGTCATCGCCGGGCGATGACGACCAGAGGTCGGAGATCGGAGATCAGAGTTCAGCCCTTCTGACGTCTGACGTTTGACTTCTGACTTCTGGAGGGACGACTCGCCTGAAATTATGTCCTCGAATAATTTCAGGCAGTCGTCCATGCAGACCGCATCCACGCCGACCCCCAGAACATTAAAGCGAGGGGATCCTTTGGCACGATGCTCAGCTAAAAAAGAATATATATAGTGAACCGGCACAAAAACCAGCAGGCCGATTAGAAATCCGAAACAGCTATCCAATACACTGCGTGCGGTCACCATACGAGTAGGAGAAAGAACCTGAAGGAGTTCGATCTGGAGAGCAAAGAGCGTCCCGCAGGCAAACAACAGGCCGAATCGGCCAACGTAGGACACCTTTGCGTTCAAACGAGCTGCGCCCTCGTTCAAATTCATCCTGCCAGAGGCAGGATCGTTCAATTCCGACTTCAACGAATCGCGCCAGCGATGTTTCAACAAGCGGCCCTTGCCGCGTTTCAGCGGTTCTATTGGAAACAGATAACAAACCGCGAGCGCAAACCCGAGTAGCCCGAACAGAATCATTTTACCGTGCCGGAACGGGTCGAGATCGCCGAGGGAAGCGCCGTAATCAATCAGCTGCTGTTTCAGACTATAGGTCTTGAAAATATTTCCCGTATAAACCGCATTCCACGTCGATTCCATCTGGTGAACCAGCTGTTCCGAAGCCATCCTCGGATATAGCACAATCTGATCCTGAGGGATCAGCGCCCCGATCAGAATCAAAACGGCAAGTAACATTACTGCAAATCCGCCAATCTGTTTAAACAGCTCGGCTCTCAGCAGATAGTCAAAGGCCATGATTCCCCAGCAGATACCAAGCCCCCACGCACCCCACACGGGAAGTACCATTCCAGCCAGAATCCGAACCAGGAGCAGCCCGCTCAGTATGAGCGTGAACAGCAGTAGCGGTAATGCATCCAGGAGTTTATTAAGAATCTTTATTTTCATGGAGTATCGCAGAGACTTCGTTTTCTTTCTCACGCACGGATTGCGGGCCCTTATAGACGGCGATCAGACTTTTCGGAATCCCCATAAACCGTTCAATAATGATCTCGGCTTCAGGAAAAAGCTGCCTCATCTGCCGAATATCCAGCAGCCAAATCTGCGTCGCGTCCCTCAGCGGATCGCCATGGCGCATCATCTCAAACGAAAACGGCCAGCGCACACCCAACCATGCGCGAACTTTGAGCGGAAAATACTGAAAGAACGGGAACACCATATGCGTTTCAAGGGGAAAGTGCCGATAGGGTGTCTGCACCCAATACCGGACAGCTACGCGCCGGATTTCACCGGCCATCTGCAGCTGCCGCTCAAAATTTCCAACATGTTCGATCACACTGTTCGAAAAGGCCAAATCGAACGTCCCGTTCTGGAACATTGACATAGCGCAGGCATCACCCTTAATCCATTTAATACGTCTGGGAACGTCCATCCCATCCTGAAGATTGAGCACTGTAATTGGTTTGGCGAAAAAGCCCCCCCTCCATAACCACTCGCTACTACCGCCCACATCCAACAACGACTCGGAACCCGTCAGCCCCATTACGTCGCAAAACCGCGAAAAGCGGCGTGCACGGCATTTGGCGCTGATCTCCAAAAGGTAATCCAACATCGTCTTCATGCGCACGTCAGCCACTCTGCGGTTTGCTGAGCCCCCTGCTTTAGCGAAAACGGCGGCTCACCCAATGCGTCGAAGGTCTTATCCATAGGAGTCAAATAATTCTGCGTCATGCTGCGGACGCGGGAAGAAGTCAGCGGGAATTTAACACCCACCCATCCCGCCATATCTCCGACGAGGCCAATCATTCGCAGAATCAGGCGAGGCACCTTACGGGCATGCTGTGTACGCAACGTCATCGAAAAGGCATCCACCCATTCATAGATGTCAATCGGTCTATCGCCGACATAAAACACCTGCCGGTCAACTTTTTCGACCGGAGCTTTCAGCATTTGTTCCATCTGCCAGACGATATTTCCGACATAACCGTATGAACGGACAACCGGATCTCCTGCCGGATGCAGATAGAATCCCCGTTTGATTACCCGCCAAGCCTCTTGCTGATAGCGAAAATGCCACGGCCCCCAGATGTTTGTCGGGCGAATCAACGTCCAAACACAGGGAAGATCCGCTTTGCGGGTCAACTGCTCAGTGATTACCTTGCTCTGCCCATACACCGTATGAGGAAAATAATCCTCATCATGTTCTGGAAGGCGCCCCGGTCCGCAAACATACTGGGTAGAGACAATAATTGCGCGCTCAACAGATCCCGTATTCTTGATCGCATTCAACACATTCTCCGTGCCGATTGTATTTACCGCATATCCTTCTTCCACCGTCGTGTTTTCATCGCATTCCGCACGCGCGGCCATATGCACCACATGGGTCGGGGCAAACTCAGAGAACACCGAGCCCAACTCCGCCGGATTCATGATGTCGACCTTTTTCCAGAACCGTTCGTGCTCCGGATTCAGCGGCGAATGAATATCCATGTTCAGCAATTCGCAATTCAGACGGCTGAAATGCTCCACAAAATTGGTTCCAATAAACCCTGATGCCCCTGTTACGAGTAATCTCATAATTTCCACTACACAATTTTCCGGGGAGACTTAAACACAATGTATTTTCGTCCCACATAGTTTATCATAAAGGCCGCTAGTATTTTGACGACATATCCGATCGTCGTCATGCCTGTACTCTTTAGCGCCACCCACCCGACAACGGTACTGAGTGGAATGTTCGCCAGCGAAACAAGCAGAAATCGCAGGACTTCACGGTGCCGTGCCGCAGGATCCGAATGAAATACAAACCAGATATTCAGCAAATAAGAAATGATACCGGAAACAATAAATCCACCGAAACTGGCAATCACAAAATTCCGGCTGATTACCGCCGGATCGGCGGCGGCAGGTGCCAGCCCACCCAATAGGCGCATCACAATGTCGCCTTCGCCCAAAGCCGGAAAGACAAACAATGCCAACGCGTAAAAGGAAAATAAATCCGCCGCCGCACCGATGCACCCGCAGATCAGATATTTTAAAAACTGGAGGCCCGCATGATCCTTGTGAAATGCAAACCAGAGAATATATTGTTTCATAAAGAAGTCCGCAGGCACTGAGTGATATCAATTTGATTCGGAATAATTCGCTCGAATAACCGAACGGTTTTCCCATGCATAGCGCAACCAGCGCCAATACGACTTGAGTTGCGGAACCAAATTAAAGTTCGAGGTGCTGTACAGCATATTCAAATTTTCAGGACCGAACGGCACTTCGCCAATACGATACCCCTTACAGGCCATCTTGACGGTCCATTCAACCAGAACCGCCCAACCGAACACGCCCTCGGTTTCAATCTGGATTTCATCAAGCTTCTGCTTTCGGAACAGTTTGACCGAAGTGGATATGTCATTGATCGGAAGCTTAACCATTGCCTTCAAACAAAGGTTCCCCATTAGCGAAGCCATCCGTTTAATAAAACCGCCTCGCCCCTGTTTTACTTTCGCCGCAAATCGATTGGCAGAAACCAGGTCATATCCCTCATCCATCTTTTCGAGCATGGCATTCAGCGCACCGAATGGATCGATGTGATAAGAAACCCAGATACCCACATATTCCGTATCCACATGACGCAAACCGGTTTTGATCGCATTAAGTCCGCCGCGATCCCAATCATTCTGTACAACTTGCAATTCACTATACCGGCCTTGCAATTTTTCAAGTACCAGCTTAGTGGGGTCTGTTGGCTGATCGTAAATCGCGATGATTTTTAGCGGCCGCTCTACCGTCTGGAACAAAGTATTGATCACGGGGATAATGCGAGGGCCATCGTTATAAACAGGCAATAAAAGAGTTATATTTGGTGTCATCATTGAGGCCCTGCAAGAGCTACTAATTTACTGATACGTGAAAAATCCGCCGCCCGATTTCC
>JAQUXG010000125.1 GCA_028692515.1 Kiritimatiellales bacterium
GCCGCCTGGGAATTGCTGCAGGGCGAAACGGTAACTCTGACCGAACTGGCCGACTGGATCTATGGCCAAGTGTTGTCGAATACGGTATGGCATGCCTGGCTGGTGCTTCAGGATCAAATCTATTTCACCGGATCCATCGAGCAAATCAGCGCTCGAACGGAAACTGAAGTTGAAGCAATTCTCGCGAAACAGCGCGAAAAAGAGCAGCAGACCGCCAGCTGGCAGGACTATCTGCAACGAGTCCGAGAGCGTGCGATTCAACCGGAAGACCTCGTCCATTTGGCTGACGTTGAACGCATGGCCTATCGCAAGGCATCGACGAACCGCACCTTAAAAGAGCTCGGTATTGAAGTTGTCCCGGAGAAGGCGCACAACCTGCTTCTTCAGCTTGGATTGTGGAATGACGCGGTGAACCCTTACCCGCTGCGGTTTGACTGTGCGATCACCCAGCCCGACCTAGAGGTCCCCGCGCTGCCGGATGAACAACGCGAAGATCTGACCGCGCTGGAAACGTTTGCCATTGACGATGATCAGTGCAGTGATCCGGACGATGCCATCAGTCTCGACGGCGATTCCCTCTGGATCCATGTCGCCGATGCCGCCGCGCTGATTATGCCGGACTCGCCGCTCGACCTAGAAGCCCGGGTCCGGGGCGCAAATCTTTATTTGCCGGAAATCGTCATCAACATGCTTCCGCCCGCCGTCACAGAGGCGATGGGGCTTGGATTAAAAGAAATTTCCCCGGCACTCTCGTTTAAAATCGGTTTTGACGAAGAGGGCGGCGCAACCTGTCTGAAAATCGCTACGAGCTGGATCAAGGTTCAACGGCTCAGCTATTCGGTAGCGGATCAACGGATGGATCAATCTCCTTTCAAGGAAATGAGTGTCATCACCGAGCAGTTCCGGAAGCGCCGGGTCGCTCACGGTGCGGCCGAAATCAATTTGCCGGAAGTGAAAATCAAAACCACCGTGAACGGGGAGCTGTACAATCTGTCCGCCCGCCATGAACTCGACATCAAAAAACCGGATGAATACACCATCGAGATCGGCGATTTGCCGCGTTTGAAAAGCCGGGACATGGTCACCGATGCCATGCTGATGGCGGGCGAGGCCATCGCTGAATTTCTAATCAAAAATGAAATCCCGGCGCCTTTCGCCTCCCAGCCACCGCCGGACGAACCCTCTGTCCCGGAGACGATGGCGCAGATGTTTGCCTACCGCAAAAAATTCAAACGCTCCGGACTGCATCTGGAACCGGGGCTGCATGCCGGTCTGGGACTGGAGCATTATACCCGGGCAACCAGCCCGTTGCGTCGTTATTCCGACCTGCTGGTTCACCAGCAAATCCGTGCGTTTATCCGTGGAGAACCCGTCATCAGCGAGGCGGGCATGCTGGCGCGAATGGCAGAAGGCGAAACCGGAGGCGGCAACACCTCGATGGCCGAACGCCTGAGCAACCGGCACTGGACGCTCTTATACATGCAGCAGCATCCGGAAAACATTTATCGCGGGATTGTCGTCGAGAAGCGGGACGACCGGGGCATCGTGCTGATTCCGGAACTCGGCATCGACGTAAAAATGCGCCGCATCGCCGACGTTCAGCTGGATAACGCAGTCGAACTGAAGCTCCTTCAGATCAATCTTCCGGAACTGGATTTCTCCTGCCGGATTGTATAGCGCGAACGAAAACGAACCTCCGGTTTTTCCGAAGATTGGAAAAACCGGAGCCGAAAGTTCCAGCCTTTTGAAAATCACTAGATCACGGGATTGGCCCTTTTGCCTACTGCTGTGGAGCGTAGTCCAGGTAGGTTGGACATTTTAGGGCGGCAGTGCTTCCAGGGCATTTATGGTTGGCCAGCATTGTTGGGCATACCACTCGGACATTTCCGCTTTCATAGAACATAACGGTTATATCCCAGTTGGTAAATGCGTCCCAATGCGGGCATTTCATCACTTTCGTATTTACAACGTCATCACCTGTGCTGGCGGGGCCTCCGATACTTGGCATATGTACCTCCTCATTTTTTTGAACTGCGGTAACTCTTGGATCGGTTCTTAGCAGGATAAAGCCCTGCCTGCAAAGAAATTTTAATCACCCGTGTTGACACATCAGTTCTGCCGACGAAAGAGGCTGTGCCGAAAGCCGCCAAAGTGCGGAGGTTTCCGAACCTTGAACACGAGGTGTTCCGAAAGTGCTTTGAACCGAGCCTCCGGCTCTATTTTCTTCAAAAATTATTTATCGCTTTGCTTTCAGGGGATCCCCCAAAAGAAGAGACCAAAGGGAACGGCAAAACGATTCTCGCGCAAGACGCCAAGGCGCGAAAAAGTTCCAATCATTGGAAAATGGATCGTTGCGCGAGAGACCGTGCGGCAAGAGGCGAGAGCCCGGAGGCCTTCCCTTTTCGCAACCGGAACATAAACGGCTATTCTTGCTTCACTCTGAAGTAGCCGCGCTCTGAGTCCGTACTGATGGTTGTCGAATTCTGCGGAGGTGTAGCGACAATGCCGTTTTGATTCGTGATCCAATTGGCGGGGGAAACGTCGGCTGACATCATCGAATATACCTTGCCGGGGAAGCTTTGCCAGGTGACGACGAGTTCGCCGCCCGGTACCGGTGCAACCTCCATGATCCGAAGAGATGATGCCGTATTGGTGGGATCGCTTCCCGTAAGATATTCCTCGAGTGTGCTCATCCCGTCCTGGTCATAGTCCGCGGATGGATTCGCGTTCGGGTTGTTTGTTGATCCGAAATACATAATCTCCCAGCCATCCTCCATTCCGTCATGGTCATTGTCGAGGATCAGCGATCCGGTCGCAGAGCATCAGCGCATTGACGTAGGAGTGGGTGCCGGCAATCGTTATCAGCATGTCGCCGTCGGCGCCGGGGTCTATTTGAGAGTATTTCGCAACATACCCGCGGGCCGTGTTGTTCGCGATGATTGTTACGGAGTCTTCGGGCATCGCCTGACTGCTGCGTCCGGCGCCGGCGGAGCTTTCGTTCGTGAAACAGTCTACATCCGAGATGGTGAACAGCGAATTGCGGTCGTCGTATTCTGCCCGGTTGCTGAACAGAGCCAGTGTGTATGTCATGTTCGTGTCCATGCCGGAGAAGCGGAGCAGAATGTTGCCGGTTCCATAGCTGATGATTCCCTGGCAGCTCACCTTTGCGTCAAACAGGCTGTTTGCATCCGTTCCGGGATCTGCGTCCAGACCCTGTGTGAGATGATTGCCGCCGTTCCAGTCGCCTCCGGAGACGCTCAAGGTGACACCGGTTTCTTCGCCTGTCGCCTGGTCAATCAATAATCCGCTGCTGCCTGCGGGAGGCGTTCCATCTCCACTGTCCGTGGTGTACCGGGTTATATGTGCGGAGATCTGGCCGACCGCCCAGGAAAGATCGTTGTATGCGGTAAACAGAATCGGTTCCCGCACGGTGAGCTGAACGGGGATCGTTTGCGGAGAGCCGGATGCGTCCGGGTCTGACACCGTGATGGTTCCTGTATAGTCGCCGGCCGGCAGTCCGGCCGTGTTGTAGGTCACGGTGTGCGATTGTCTGTTTCCTGAGCTGGTCGACGTCCCGCCGGACGGGCTGACGCTCATCCATGCGGCATTGTCTGAAATGCTGTAGGTCAGGGTTCCGGTGCCGCCGTTCCAGACATTGAATGTGCTGCTGCCGGCATTACCGCCTTCTGTCACAGACGGGGTCAGCATGGTTGTGTCGAGCGCGATTTCCGGAGAGGGCGGCGGATTTACGACGATGGATACCATGATGGAGAGCGGCCCGTTCAGAGCCCCCGATTCGTTGTCCGCAACCGTGATGTTCGCCTGATGCAGGCCTTCCGCAAGAGCTGCGGTTGCAAATGAAACGGTGTGGGTTACCCGTTGGATTGCGCCGGAGGAGGATCCGTCCGCGGGAGTCACGGAGAACAGCGCCGAGTTTTCCTGTACGAGGTAGTCGAGCCGGTTTGTTCCTGAATTCCAGATGTCGAATGTTTCATCGTCTGCCGTTTGTCCCTGCTCGATACTCACATTGATGCCGGTTCGTGAAAGAGCGATGAGCGGATCGGTCGGAGTTCCGCCGCCAATACCCGGGGTTCCTCCTGAAGATTCGCTTTGGTGCCAGTTGATCACATCGTCGCCGTAGGCTCTGCTGTCGATCCTTTCCAGCGAAAGGCCTGCGCCGTCAGCACCGGCGGGCCAGGGTGCGGAGTCATCATATTTTACGCGATCAACGATGATATAAGGAACCTCGCCGGCATTCGCGCCGGTTTTCACCGGCTCATCCGGCGCTCTGAGCGTGATGGTTTCGCCTCCGTTGTCCAGCTTTCCATCATAGCTGAAAATCTGGACGTCACCCGGGATGTTGTTGCTGGTGCGGAATGCTTCGGGGGTGATGGTGTCGCGGACGAGAAGGATGACCTTCCCGACGCCGATTTCCGTATACGGCGGGAACTCAAAACCGATCCCGCCCACGGTCCATGTGTTGGTCAGGGAGGACGGGTCATATAACGGTACCGGTGAGGGGCTGATGTTCGCCAGTTCAATAAATTCGTTTCCGCCGGTCGCGGGGTTATACATGATTTCGGTTATGACGACAGGGCCGACGGCCGGTCCGGAATTGACAGTCTGGGGTGTGAACGAAATCTGTGAGGGGAAGTGTTCTTCGCCCTGACTCGTTACGTAGCGGCCGAATCCGACCCCGTTGAAGGCCCCCTCGAAACTGAATCCGTGGCTGTACCCCAGTGTCGGGGAAAAGAGGTAGACCTCATCGCCCGTTGCGCGGAGCGAAAATGCGGAGCCGAATTCGTTGGCGGCGAATTCGAGATTAGTGGAAACGTAGTGGCCTTCGTAGAAGGCGATATAGCCGTTGGCAGGGATGGTTGTTCCTGCCGGAATTACCCATTTCTGCGGTGTGTCGCGATTATCGGTCAGATACCAGCCCGAAATATTCACGGGCTCCCCGTTGGGGTTGTACAGTTCGATCGTGTCGCGTTCGGGCTGGTCGGTGTGGGTCAGCACTTCATTGACCAGAATGACGGTAACTTCCGGCGACGGGTCGTCGGTTCCCGGTGATCCGTTGGGGTTTGCCGAGGCGCGCCATTCGGCGGCAAGATCCGGGTCGGCCGACGAATCGGGATTGGACGGAACCAGCGAATAGCCATAGCCGTCGGCCGGTATGGGCCATGGGGCGCGGTCATTATATTCTACAGAGGTCAATACATCGTAGAAAAAGGCTTTCGAGCCCCCGGTTTCCCCGGAGAGGGGTTCGTCCACATAAACGATGTTTCCTTCTACCGACTGAATTGTGAATATGCGGTTGTTGCAGTAGTTGGTCGAAAGAAATACCTGCAGGCGATCTCCCTCGCCAAGGCCTGCTGGAACGGATGAGACCGTGATGGCTCCGCGGTCGTCCCCGGTGGCGGCGGCGCTGAGAACATCGGACCGGATGCCTGTGTTCAGCGCCAGCTCAATGCGTTCGCCCCCGTTTTGAAGGGAGCTCGCCGGGAATGCACCGTCTGGGACAATCCCCGGATACCGATCCGTCAAGTCCTCCGGGCTCCGGGCCAGAACCGTGATTCCCCCGCCCGCGACA
>JAQUXG010000126.1 GCA_028692515.1 Kiritimatiellales bacterium
GGCCCGGGAAGGTCTGAAAGTTATCGTCCCATGCATTGTTCAGCAGCAGAGAGAGCGTGGCGTAGTCAGCTTTCGGCGGCGTGAAGCGCACGACGAATGAGCTGTCGGCCCCGAAGTTGCTTCCGGTGCGCACCGGATTATCCGTTTGCACGCGCAGCGCCTGCACGGTTCCGATTTCCAAGGATTGGAAAGGACGCCAGAGCAGGGACATCTGCGCGAGGTGTTCGGGATAGTCGAGCGCGTAGCGCGAGGCGTACCAGCCGAAATCCTCCGGCGTTTTGTTTTTATAAATCCAGGTGTAGGAAAAGTTCATTTCAACATTCTGCGCCGGATACCAGCCGAGCTGCGCTTCGAGACCGTACACCTCAACATCGCCCAGATTCTGAGCTGACCAGCTGTTGGTGCTGGTGGTTTTAATCCAGTCGATGGTGTTGCCGGTGGTGCGGTAGAAGGCGGCGACTTTCCAGTCCATGAATTCGGACGGCACGCCTTTCAGGCCCAGTTCAACCTGTTTTTCGGTCTGCGGCTGGAGCCCCATGTTGCCGAGGCTGAATGGTGAGTTGTAGTTGAGTTCGGTGTAGGAAGGCAAACGCACGGTTTCAGTATAGGATGCAAACGCGGCCAGCGTGTCGGACAAGATGTATTCTGCGCCGAGTTGCGGCAAATAATACGAATCTTCTTCGCTGAAGAACTCGCTGCGCAGACCGGCGGTAAGTTTCAGCCGGTCGCCGCGCCACTGCGGCAGAATGGAAAGTCCGCCGTGCGTGCGGTGGTGCCAGCCGAGGCCGGAACTGGCGATACGTTCTTCGTCCACGTCGGCGCGCCAGCCGAGAGCGAAGCCGTTGACTTCCAGCGTGCGGCCGTCGAAGAAGGCCGAGCTGATGCGTGAGCGGTGATGATTTTCATAAGGATAGGACGGAATGTAGTAATCATCGCTGAATTCGTGCCAGGAAAAACCGCCGCGCAGATAGTCGTTGTTCAAGTCGCCTTTGCGGGCGGCAAGGTAAATTAGATTGTCTTCGGTTTTTTCATTGGCGGCTCGGGTGTCAGGAACGCCGTAATAGCCGCGCGCGCCGAATTCTTTTTTCTGATGGGCAATCAGTGCATCCACCTGCACATCGTCTTCGCGGTACTGCATATGGCCGCCGACATATTCGCGGTTATAGTCGTTGTCCGGATAATCCACCCCTTCTGCCGATTCGCGCCCGGCAAACACGCCGAGGCCCAGCGTGTCGGTCAGCATTTGCTGAACCAGTGCGCTCTGCCAGTTGCGCTCATCTGATCCGATTCCGGCCTCGAGCTGTTTTTTTCCAGACATTGGAAGAAGGTCAAAGCCGACGGTGCCGGTGAGATGTCCGCCCTGATTGGAAAGGCCGGTCAGCACCTTCGGCCGCGAAAGCATGACGGCGGGCAGGGGCAGCTCGGCATTAAAATGTTCGGTCTGCGGATTACGCAGGGTCATTCCGCCCAGCGAAAGGCCCGTGCCGCTGAAGGAGCTGCCGCGGATCGAAAGGTCGTTCTGTGAACCGCCCTGCGAATTGAGGACCACGCCCGGCTCGGCGCGCAGCACTTCATGAATCGCCGCGTTGCCTGCCGTTTGCGCTGAGGCGGTCACGATAATCGACGGAATGTTGGTGGAAAGTTCTTCTGCGCAGATCGCTCCGGCCATCATAAGAACCGTTGTTGATACAAAAATTGTCTTCATAATATTTTCCTTGGACGTATTCTTTTCACCTCGGAGCGGGACAAAGTACCCGAATAGCCGATGGAGTCGATCGTTTTTTAAGGAAAGGGAATACACATGAATAGCGATAGAGTCAAAAAAGGAATGGAACGCGCACCGCATCGCAGCCTGATGCATGCCACCGGACTGACCGATGCGGACATCAAAAAACCGTTCATTGCCGTCTGCAATTCCTTCAACGAAGTGATTCCCGGACACGTTCATCTTAATCAGGTCGGCCGTCTGATCTGTGAAGCGGTCCGTGAAGCGGGCGGTACGCCGCGCGAGTTTAACGTGATTGGTGTTTGCGACGGCATCGCCATGGGCCACGAAGGAATGAAATATTCCCTGCCGAGCCGTGAACTGATTGCCGACAGCGTCGAGACCATGATCAATGCTCACGCCTTCGACGCCATGATCTGTATTCCCAACTGCGACAAGATCGTTCCCGGTATGCTCATGGGCGCGGTGCGTTGCAACATTCCCACGATCTTCGCCAGCGGCGGCCCGATGGCGGCCGGTCGTAAAGCCGACGGCACCGTCATTGACCTGATCAGCGTCTTTGAAGGCGTTGCCCAGCTCAAGGCGGGCAAGATTACGGAGGCGGAACTCAATGAGCTCGAATGCAAAGCCTGTCCGGGGGCGGGTTCCTGCTCCGGCATGTTCACCGCCAACTCGATGAACTGTCTGTGCGAAGCGATCGGCATGGCCTTGCCCGGCAACGGCACGTTGCTCGCCATCGAACCGGCGCGTCACGAACTCTGGAAGGCCGCCGCCAAACGCGCGGTGGAGATGGCCTATGCGAACGGCCCGAAGCCGCGCGACATCATCACGCACGACTCGGTCGATAACGCCTTTGTCCTTGATATGGCGATGGGCGGAAGCACCAATACCGTTCTTCATACGCTGGCGGTAGCCAACGAAGCGGGCGTCAAATACGACCTCGACCAGATCAACCGCCTTTCCAAAACCACGCCGAACATCTGCAAAGTGTCGCCGTCATCGAGCTGGCATATTGAAGACGTCCGCGACGCGGGCGGCATCAGCGCCATCCTCGGCGAGATCAGCAAAATCAAAGGACTGCTCAAACTCGATTGCCCGACCGTTACCGGCAAGACCCTCGGCGAAAATATCGCCGGCGCGAAAACTCTGAATGAAAAATGCATTCACACCGTTGAAAACGCCTACAGCAAGCAGGGCGGACTCGCTATCCTGCGCGGCAACATCGCGATGGAAGGTTCCGTCGTGAAGAGCGCAGGCGTTGATCCGAAAATGCTCGTCCATAAAGGTCCGGCCGTCATTTTTGAATCGCAGGAAGATGCCTGCGAAGGAATTCTGGCCGGTAAGGTCAAAGCGGGCGACGTCGTGGTCATTCGCTACGAAGGCCCCAAAGGCGGACCCGGCATGCAGGAAATGCTCGCGCCCACCAGCTACATCATGGGGCAGGGGCTCGGCGACAGCGTTGCGCTCATCACCGACGGACGTTTCAGCGGCGGAACGCACGGCGCCTGCATCGGCCACATGTCGCCCGAAGCGGCGGAAGGCGGGCCGATCGGCTTGCTTAAAGCGGGCGACATCATCGAAATCGACATTCCGAACCGCACGCTCAAGGCCGACGTATCGGATGCCGAATTCGCCGAACGCAAAAAATCGTGGACGAAGCCCGCTCCGCGTTACAAAACCGGCTGGCTTGCGCGCTACGCCTCGCTCGCCACGAATGCCAGCAACGGCGCTGTTCTGAAATCCCAGTGCGACGTTTGCGACGCATAGAAAAGGAGGGTGTTGTGAAGGGAACGATTGGATCGGTCATATTGTGTCTGATAGTTTCTTTGCAGGCTCTTGCACAAAACATTCAGCTGCCCGCGCCGCACAAGACCGGCGGGATGCCGTTGATGGAAGCGCTGAATGCGCGGCAGACGAAACGCACTTTTTCGTCGAAGCCGCTGAGTGAGCAACAGCTGTCGGATCTGCTCTGGGCGGCGTTCGGTATGAACCGCGAGAGCGGCAAACGTACCGCACCCAGTGCGATGAACCGGCAGGAGATCGATTTGTACGTCGCTCTCTCGTCGGGATTATACCTTTATGATGCAAAACAGAATGCGCTGACGCAGATTCTCGGAGAAGATATCCGGGACAAGACCGGCAAGCAGTCGTTTGTAAAAACCGCGCCGGTCTGTCTGGTTTATGTTTCAGATGATGAGCGGCTGAAGATGGAATTTTATACCGCAACCGATACCGGCTTCATCAGCCAGAATGTCTATCTTTTCTGCGCCTCCGAAGGGTTGAATACGGTGGTGCTCGGTTCGGTGGACAAAGATGCGCTGCATGCCGCGATGAAACTTAAACCGACTCAACACGTTATTCTCACTCAGCCGGTCGGTCTTCCGCCGGATATGGAATCTAAACAGGATTAATTATGATAAAAATTGTGCAATGCTGGGACGATGGCATCGTGGACGATATCCGTCTCTGCGAAATTTTGCGGACGCACGGCGCTAAAGCCTCCTTTAACCTGAACCCCGCTTCACATAAGGCGGTTCGCGGGCAGCCGACGCGTTACAAAGACTGCAAAGACGTTCAGCGTCTGGCCCGCGGCGAACTCTGCTCGGTCTATGAAGGGTTCACCATCGCCAACCACACCGTCAGTCATCCCAAGCCCTTTGAGGTTTCTCCCGAAACGTGGCGCAGCGAGGTCTTTGACGGCCGCAAACAGCTGCAGGATATTTTCCAGCAGCCGGTGTATGGATTCGCTTATCCATACGGACAGCATGATGCCGCCACGGCCGCGGTGGTTGCGGAAGCCGGGCACACCTACGGACGCACCTGTAACAACATTACTCCATGCTACCCCGTGGAAACTCCGTTCCGCCAGCCGACCGACAGTCATCACATGGCGGTCGAATTCTGGGACCGCTACGCGCAGGCCAAAGCCGCCGGCGCGGAGATCTTCTATTTCTGGGGGCACAGCTATGAGTTCGTTACGGAAGAAGACTGGGCCGCCTATACGGATAAGCTGATCCGTTTCAATGCGGACCCTGATGCGGTCTGGGCCGATCTGCCGGAGATTTTTCCGGTGACGGGGTGAGCTGCGGATTTTGCTTTTTTATTCCAGCCCGATGTAGCAGTCGGGCGTAAAGCGCGGAGAACAGACGGCGAAGAAAATCAGATCGGTGTCGCCGGTGTTGGTAATGCGTTGCGGCGTATCCGGCGGAATGCAAATCACATCTCCGGCGGAAACAAACGAAGGTTCCAGATCTCCGATTTCAATCCGGCCTTCGCCGGACACCATGATGTAGCGCTCTGCGGTGCCTGTCAGTTTGTGCCGCGCTGTCGTGACGCCCGGCTCGACCCGCGCCCGCGCAATCGAAACCGCCGGATCGCATCCATTATTCGCCAGCTCGGTGATGAAACAGCGCTCGGCGGTTGCAAATTCATCGTCCGGATTAAATTTTTTAACCACGGGATGCATTGGTTTATTCTTTTGTCCAGATGCGGGTGTTGAGATTTAAGTCATCAACGATGCCGAGCGCGAGTTGCAGGTCGTCGACAAACTCGCGGGCCATTTCGATGTCGAGTACCGTGCTGAAGAGTTTCGGTTCGAAGCGGTTTTTTGTGCTGGAGATACCGATGTTCACTTCGTCGCCGGTGAAGGAGAAATAAACCTTTGTGCCGGTCTTGGCCTTAAACTCCAGCATGCGGCGCATCAGCGCGGGAGAGAGGATGTAGCGGGCTTCGACCTGATCGGTGCTGTAGACCGCGAATGCTTTTTCGAATTCCGGGTCTTCGAGTTTGATCAGCTCGCCGTGGCTTTTGCCGATTCCCTGCAAGGTCTGTCCGAGTTTGCCAAACAGCTTTT
>JAQUXG010000127.1 GCA_028692515.1 Kiritimatiellales bacterium
CGGCATGCGAATGCCCGGTGTGACCAGCAGAGCGTTCGGGAATTTTTTTCTCAAGGCACCCGCTTCGTGAGCGCTGGTCACCAGACCGTCGATGCCGGAGGAAATCGCCAGCGCACCCAACGCCAACGCCTGCTCTGATACATTGCGGGTAATCCCCAGATCGACAAAGTCATCCTGAGACAGGCTGGTCAGAGTTGTCACGGCAACCAGTTTTGGCGGATTGGCGCATGTGCGAGCGGCGTCGGCAGCGGCTTCCAGCATCGCCCGTCCGCCGATCGCATGGACGGTCATCAGATTGACGCCGTGACTGGCGGCCGTGATCACCGCATTAGCAACGGTGCGCGGGATATCGTGAAGTTTGAGATCCAGAAAGATTTTTTTATTCCGTTTTTTAAGGGGATCAAGTACCGACGGCCCTTCGGCGCAGAAAAGTTCAAGCCCGACCTTATACCACTCAATGGTATCGGGAAGGCGGTTGAGGGCTTCTTCCATCTCCTTTACGGTCGGAACATCCAAGGCAACGATCAAGGCAGGGGTCATTTTAGTCCTTTCATTCAAAATCAGTTGCGCTAAAAATCCCTGAACCGAAGCCCGAAAGCAAGGATTTGTTCATGACGCAGGAAATCGAACGTAAGTTTTTAGTGACCGGCAACGGCTGGCGTACCATCGCCGAACCCGGAATATCCTGCCGGCAGGGCTATATTTCGACAGGCGGGGCCTCCGCCACGGTTCGTGTCCGCCTGCTGGGCCGGCAGGGATTTTTAACAATCAAGGGCCCGACAAAGAGCATTTCCCGGTCTGAAATGGAGTATGAAATTCCGGCCGCCGATGCGGAATATCTGCTGGAGCATCTTTGTGACGGCAGGATTGTCTCAAAAACACGTTATATTTTGATGTACAAAGGATTGCGCTGGGAGATCGATGAGTTTTCCGGAGACAATCAGGGGCTGATTATGGCCGAGATCGAGTTGGATCGAGAAGATCAGCCCTTTGAAAAGCCCGAATGGGTGGAACGAGAGGTCTCTTTTGATCCCCGCTACTTCAATTCAGCACTCGCCCGGAATCCGTTCGGGAAATGGTGACGGCTAACGCGGATTTAACAAAAAAAATCTTAACAAAGCTCGCCTCATGAGTAGTATGCCCCCAATGCCTTAAAAGTTTCAGTTTCAGCTTTGACGGAGTCAAAATGAAAATAATCATCATGGCGGTAGCTGTTTTCCTTAGCGCAGGGATCACTTTGTCGGACGTATTTGACTTTACTGTGACCAACGGCGCGTTTGATTTCAACACGCCGACAGGACAGATCACAACGAACGGGATAACGATGAACTTTGCCGCCATTGTTGCTGGCGACGAAAACGCAAAGCTGAACGCAGGATCGGGTTATTTCGGGGTGAATGCCAGTGTCGGAACGGATAATGCCTCCCTGGTTGATTCTGGGCAGAGCATCACGATCAGTTTTTCTTCCAGCCTGTATACGTCAATTAAGCTTCAGACCATTGCCGTCGGCGCATGGACAGATGGAAGTGATGCCGGATATTATCAAATTGATGACGGGGCTCAGATATCGCTCGTCAAACTGAATAATAATCTGGATCCGGAAATAGAGGTTTTGGGGAAAACTCTTACCTTTTCATCCACAGCGGGGAATGGAATCAGCTTCAACGGAATCACGGTTAACGCGGTGCCCGAGCCGGCGACCCTTGCTATGATGGGGTTTGCCGGGGTGCTGGCACTTCTCATCCGGCGTATGTCCCGGGCATAAGGCAGCGAATTATCGGCAGAAAGTGCTCGGTTTTTCCGGGGCGCTTTTCTTTTTTCCAATGTTTGGAAAAAACGGTTCCAAACCTTGGAACATCCCAGTAGAATTTCCGGCATGAATATTTTTGAGAAGATCATCAGCCGTGAAATTCCGGCGACCATTATTTATGAAGATGAGGATACGCTGGCCTTTATGGACATCGGTCCGATCATCAAAGGGCATACACTGGTCATCCCGAAAATCTGCTACGATCCCGTCACGGAAACGCCCGACGACGTGCTCGCCAAGCTGATGCAGATTTGCAAACGCGTCGCCGCCGCGCAGATCAAAGGACTGGGTGCGGACGGGGTCAACATTATCCAGAACAACGGTGCATCTGCCGGGCAGGTGGTTCCGCACATTCATTTCCACGTGATCCCGCGGTTTGAAGGCGACGGACATCACTGGAACTGGGCGGCAAAAAAATATGAAAGCCCAGCCGGGGTGGAAAATCTCGCCGTGAAAATCAGGGAAGGACTGGCCGGGTGAAACATCTTAACGCTGAAGAACTCCTGAAAAATATTTTGACCCGCGATCCGCGCTATACGGTCGAGGCATACGCCTTTGTCCGCGCCGGACTCGATTACACCGTCCGCCGGCTCGACAAACCGCGCCATGTCAGCGGACAGGAACTGCTCGACGGCATCCGCGAATTCGCGCTCGCCGAATTCGGCCCCATGACCCAAACCGTCCTCAATGGCTGGGGTATTCGGCGTACAGAAGATGTCGGCGAAATTGTTTTCAACATGGTTGAAACCGGCCTGCTCGGAAAAACCGAAAAAGACAGCCGCGCTGATTTTTCAGGCGGGTACGACTTTGATGAAACGTTCCGCAAGCCGTTTCGTCCGGCCGCCTCATCTGCCGGAACACGACCATCCTGATTCTGGGAGATCTCTATGCATCTGATGAATGAAATATTTGATGGGTTAACCGCGTTTCTGTTCTCGCTGATTTCGGTCATCTCCGTCATCTACTTTATTACCACGCTGATATCTGTGCTGACCTGCCGCCGGAAGGATCCCGCTCCGGCGGTGACGGATGAGCAGTTGCCGACAGTCACCGTGCAGATCACTTCGCGCAATGAACTGGTCGCGCTCGACTGCGCCCGCTGCTGCATGGCGTTTGATTATCCGCAGGACAAGTTGCAGATTCTGCTGGGCGACGACAGTAATAATCCAAACGTCATGCAGGAAATCGACCACTTCGCCGAACACAACCCCCGCGTCAAAGTGCTTCGACGCACCAACCGGATCGGTTTCAAATCCGGCAATCTCAATCACGTCAACGAGCACACCACCGGCGAATACATTCTCGTGATGGACTCCGACTTTCTTCCGGAACCGGACTTCCTTCGTCGGCTGGTCGCGCACGCCGTCGCCGATCCCGGCCTCGCGGCCGTGCAGGCGCGTTGGAACATCACAGATGTTCACGAAAGTCTAACGACTCTACTGGGATCCGGTATCATCAACGTCACGCACTTCATCATGCTGCCGCTGTTCAACCGCTTCATGAAAACCTGTTTTCTTTGCGGGTCGGCCATGCTCATCAAGCGGCAGGCCATGGTCGAAATGAACGGATGGGAAACCAGCACCATGATCGAAGATGTCGATCTCAGCTTCCGTTTTTTCACCAACGGCTACCGGCTGGCCTATTGTCCGGATGTCAGTTGCGACTGTGAAGTTCCCCACACGGCGCACGATCTGTTCCGTCAGCAGAAGCGCTGGGCTTATGGAGTCGTTGAAACTGCGATTAAACGAAGCGCGGCGCTGTACCGTTCCCGCAAAGCCACGGTCGGCAATAAAATCGCCGCCACAGTCGTCAGCTCGGGATACGCCGTCAGCTTTCTCGTCTTCATCAGCACCATGCTGGGTTTCTTTCACATGTTCCTGCTCGGTGCCGGCGATATGAACGCGTCACTGCAAACCTCGGTGGAGGGAACGATGGGGAATCTGTGGCGAATCGTCATCTCCTGCGGTGCACTGGTGGCAACGATCTGTGCCGGCTTTTCCAGCGGCTTTGGTAAGCGCGGCGCGCTCAAGCTAATCATTGCCTCCTACACCGTCGGCTTCATTATGCTCTTCCACGTCAGTAACGGAATTTTTCGTGCGGTACTGCATCTGCCGATCGACTGGGTTCCGCCGGAAAAACGCGGGCGTTAAATTTTCCAATGGTTGGGAAATTTCGAACAGCCGACAGCGTCCTGTATTTTTCCCTACTCCAAAATGTCACTTATCGTCTATAGACGCATAGTCTGCAATAGATGACAGTAATCGCCGTGAAACAAAGAAGTGAAAACATTTTGATCCGCTTCGGACAAACGCTTAGGGCAAGGCGAATGGCTCTGGGGCTTACTCAAGAGGATTTGGCCGAAAAGGCGGATTTACATCGGACATATATTGCAGATATTGAACGAGGGACACGCAATCTTTCACTTCGAAATATTGAGCGGCTCGCGGGCGCTTTGGAGTGCTCTATCCCGATGCTTTTTGAAGAAACCGTGGCCGATAAGGGCGCAAAATGAAGATTCTGAGAACCACATATTTGATTCAAAAAGGGACGTATGGTGCCAGTCCAGAATGGCAGATGCGGTATAAGGAAATTTGTAAGGCAATTAAGTCTACGGAGTGGCCTGAGGGCTCCGGCTCGTTCACTTTGTACGCCGAAACGAAAGGCAATGGAGTTGTTCCGATTAAACAGTCGTGTATGACGGGTCTGAAAAAAACGGGGTGGGATCTGGAAACTCGATTTGCTCTTTCCTCCGCAAAGACCCCGGGGCCAATTGATGCTACGTATGCCGAGAAGGAGGGGAAACTGCTTTGCCTCGAATGGGAAACCGGAAACATTTCATCAAGCCATAGGGCTCTCAATAAAATGGCTCTGGGACTGATTCGCGGAGATTTTCTTGGCGGAGTTCTTATTGTTCCTTCTCGTGCAATGTATCGCTATCTGACTGATCGGACAGGAAACTATGCCGAGATTGAACCCTATTTTCCTGTATGGACGTCTCTGCAGGTTAAAAATGGTGTATTGGTTGTGATTGAAATTGAGCACGATGGACTCAGCACAGATGTTCCCCGTATTCAGAAAGGAACCGATGGTCGGGCGTTGCGCTGATATCATGCCTTCTGCAGAAGAAGAATCTGCTCGCGACGCATCGTATTAGACATGCCAACGATGCTACGTTGCATGATTTTGATCAAGGACAGGCCGACCTCTTGCCCCATGCGAACAAGCATTTCATCCAACCCTTCCACTTCATGCGGAGATTTCTTCTGAATTTTGGCGATCTGGTTCCTATTGGTTCCCACGATGATTGTGCAGAACTTGCCAGATTTTAGAACCCGCGAACACTCCGCAAGTACCCGTTGCATATCCTCATGGTAAAGAGAGAATTTCTCCCGCAACGAAGTGCCGCGCAGGCCAACCATGGATTCTTGCAGCTTCACTATATCTATGCCGAGATAGTTTAGGTGGAACGCATCATTGTCCAAGTAATCAATTGCAAAACTGTAGGGCGGGGAAAAGAGAACACCATCTACACTCGCATTCCCAATCGGCAGAGCACGGGCGTCGCCTTGTGAGACTTGTGGTTTTCCGAGAATCATGCCGTCTTGTTGGAGAAACGTTTGAATTTTCTCCGCCACGAAAACGTAGCGCTGAAGAATCGCGCGGAACTGTTCGATCGGAGATTTTCGGGTGCTCCGTTCAGAGTACCCGGCTGCATCAATATACGCTAACAGCAGGAAACTATAAGTTTCAGCCGTTTC
>JAQUXG010000128.1 GCA_028692515.1 Kiritimatiellales bacterium
AAAATGGATCGTCCTGATTCTGCTGGCGTTGCTCGCCGGCTGCGCCTCCGCGCCAAAGAACACGCTGATGCAGGTTTCAACCATTGATGCCCTGCTGGCGGGGGCCTATGACGGACAAATGACAACCGGACAGCTTCTGCGCTACGGCGACTTCGGCCTCGGCACATTCGATGCGCTGGAAGGTGAGATGATTGTGCTGGATCATCAGGTCTATCAGGCACGCGTCGACGGAACCGTGAAGCTGATGCCGACGAATTCAACCACGCCGTTTGCCTGCGTGGTGACGTTCTGTCCCGATTCGACGCCCTGTTTGAAGGGCGCCCATACAAAGGAAACGTTCCAGGCGGCGGTGGACAATCTTGCGCCGAATCAGAATCTGTTCCTCGCGGTGCGTCTGGATGGATATTTCCCTTTAATGAAAGTTCGCTCCGTTCCAAAACAGGAGAAACCCTATCCGCCGCTGGCGGAAGTCACCGAACATCAGACCGTATTTGAATATACCGGCGTGTCAGGAACCGTGCTGGGATTCCGCTGCCCTGCCTTTGTTAAAGGAATCAATGTTCCGGGATGGCACCTCCATTTTATCTCGGACGACAAAACAAAAGCCGGACACATCCTCGATTTTACCTCCGTTGGCGGCAACATGCAGCTTGATGCCTGTAACCGCTTTTATATGATGCTGCCCGACCAAAACGAGTTCGCCGCGCTCGATCTTTCACAGGATCGTTCTGAAGAACTCGAGAAAGTGGAAAAATGATGCTTCCAGACCTTCAGTCCAGCCTGATTTGTGATGACGTCCGCCAGGAGCGCAACGGAAAATTCATGCTGATCGGCCTTTTCGATGCCATTCATGCCGAGCATCTGCCGGTCGCTTTTGCCAAAATATGCCTCGTTACCCGCTGGTGCAGCGGCGAAGGAACGTTCACCCAGCGTTCACGGATTGTGCATCCTGATCAGAAGACCGTTCTGGCCGAGGGGCAAAATGTACAGGTTCAGCTGCCTTCGCCGGAGGCCGCCGCGACGAGCGTTGAGGTGTTTATCAACGTCACCTTCCCGGAAGCCGGAACCTACTGGGTTGAAATCCTGCTTGAGGGTGATCTGAAAATACGTTACCCGTTGCGCGTCAATCGGGTCGAACGCTGAGTTTGCCTTTCGGACGGATAACAGATAGGCTAAGAGTGTTCGTTGAAACGCAGGCATAACTCCTGCATACACAACCTGAGAACTATGGCTGAAAATCTACAGCAGAACCCCGAGCCGCAGACAAAAGAGCCGTTCTCACCGCTCCAGACCGGATGCGCCTTCGTGATGCTCACCAACATGCTGATCTATCTGGGCGTCGTACTGTTTACCTTCAATCTGCTCGACCCGTCTAAAATCGATGCCGACTATCTGGCTAAACGCGGATTCACCACCCTCCCGGAGCCGAAAAGCGAGCAGGACACGGCCTATCAGAAGCTCTCGCAGGAAAAACGTGATCAGCAACAGCAGGTTCAGGCTGAACTGATCGACTCCTCAAAGCTGGGTGTGAAAAATGAACCTTCGCCCGCCTCCCGGCTGTCTCAGATTGAACAGCGGAAACTCGAGTCTAGCCGTCCGGATGAAGGAGAAAAACCCAAAGCCGCTCTGACAGAAAGCTCCTTGCGCGCCGGAAGTCCCTCGACTCGATCCGTTCCGCGCCGGCTCTATTCCGTTTCGATCTACCCACAGGCCACCATGCCGCAAATTTACTCGCCGATTCAGATTCAAGCGCCCGGAACAATCGTGCTGGAAACGTACGAAACGCTTCCGGTTGAGATCGCCTCCGGGATTAACTTTCCGACATTCAGCCTGCCGGTGTCCGATCCGGCAGGCCCCTATCTGTACCGTCCACCCAACCCGATCCCGGAAGCGTCCCGTGGCGGCCTGAAGCTCAGTGCGCCGCCAACGGGGGCGGAATCTCTCTACACAAACGGCGTCAAAAAGGTTCCGGAGCCACCAACCGCAAAAGATAAGCTATAAGGTATTGACAGCCCCCGCCTTCTGGCCTACTTTCTCCCGTCTTTGACTCAAAAAGGAATTTCTTATGGAAGCATATGCAGTAATTGAAACCGGCGGTAAACAGTACCGTGTGGAAAAAGATACCGTGCTGAGCGTCGAACTGCTCGACGCCGCTGAAGCCGGTAATATCGTTGAATTTGACCAGGTTCTTGCCGTATCCAACGGCAGCGAACTCACCGTCGGCACGCCCGTTGTGGCGGGTGCCAAAGTGACTGCCTCCGTGGTCGAAAACTACCGCGACGACAAAGTGGTGGCGTTCAAAAAGAAACGCCGTCAGGGCTATCGCAAAAAAATCGGCCACCGTCAGGGGCTGACCAAGATCAAAATTGAATCGATCAACGCTTAATTTTTGAAGGAGCAGAACCATGGCACATAAAAAGGGACAAGGGGCTTCCACTAACGGTCGTGACAGTCAGCCGAAACGCCGCGGCGTAAAACGCTACGCAGGCCAAACGGTAACCGCCGGCAGCATCATCGTTCGTCAGGTCGGCAACAAATTCGTCGCTGGCGCCAACGTCGGTCAGGGGCGCGACTTTACGCTCTTCGCGCTCAAACACGGCATCGTCGAATTCGACAAAGCCGGCCGCCGCGTCAACATTCGCGAAATGCAGACGGCATAATTATTTTTCCAAACATTGGAAAAAGAAAAGGCGGGCTTTCGGGGCTCGCCTGCTTCATTTAAGGGGTTCGCCGTGGTTATCTTTAAAGACCGTGTAAAAATCTTCGTTAAAGCCGGCAACGGCGGCAACGGCATCGCCTCCTTCCGGCGCGAAAAATTCGCGCCGCGCGGCGGCCCCAACGGCGGCGACGGCGGACATGGCGGAAGCGTTATCATGCGCGGCGACATGAACGCCGACTCGCTGAATCACCTCTTTCACCATCCGCATCAGAATGCGGGAAACGGCCGGCACGGAAAAGGCAGCGACTGCACCGGACGTTGCGGCGAAGACAACATCCTCATCGTCCCCTGCGGAACCGTTATTCTGGACGCTGATACCGAAGAGTTTATCGGCGAAATTCTCGAAGATGGACAGGAACTCATCATCGCCCGCGGCGGCCGCGGCGGCCTCGGCAATCCCCACTTCAGATCCTCCATTAATCAGGCCCCGACCAAATGTACACCCGGAACGCCCGGCGAAGAGCGTGACTATCGCCTTGAGCTCAAACTCATGACCGATGTCGGTCTCGTCGGCTATCCCAACGCCGGAAAATCGACCCTGCTCACCGGACTCTCCGAAGCCCACCCCAAGGTTGCCTCCTACCCCTTCACCACGCTCAACCCCATTATCGGCACCCTCATCTACGAAAATTTCAACCAGATCAAAATTGCCGATATTCCCGGGCTGATCGACGGCGCCAGCGAAGGCACCGGCCTAGGACACTACTTCCTGCGGCATATTGAACGCTCCCGCTTTCTCCTGTTCGTCATCGATATGGCCGCCGAAGACGGGCGCGATCCGGTCGAAGACTACCGCAGCCTGCGCCGCGAGCTTAAAGCCTACAATAAAGAGCTGGCGGTCCGCCCCTCCCTCGTGCTGGCCAATAAAATGGATATGCCCGCCGCCGCCGAAAATCTAAAAATCTTTAAGCGGAAAACCCGCACCAAACCGCTCGAAATCTCTGCCGGACTCGGCGAAGGTCTCGAACAGATAAAAAAAATCCTTTACGAACAGTTTTTTAAGAACGGGCTATCGGTGTGATGGAATAAGGGAGAGTTTAATGCCCTCGACCAAAAAATGAATCCATCGAAACTCTTTGCTTTCCAAAAATCCAACAATCCGATATTCCATTACTCCTCTTGCATCCGGAAGGATGTCGAATGAGGGCGTTTAGCTCAGTTGGTTAGAGCGCTACCTTCACACGGTAGAAGTCACAAGTTCGAATCTTGTAACGCCCACCATCCTTAAGTAACTCTCAGCCAAGCGGTTGAGAGTTTTTTGTTTTTCCTTATCTGCCTCGGGCAAAGCGGAGTCCTGTAGAAACTTCTGTTTTGCCCGTTTGATTCGCCCTCTTTGTATGGGGGCGTTGCAGATGAACGCAAGATAAGGAGAAGGTCATGGGACTGGAAATCACACGGAGTAAAGACGGGGCACCGCGGTCAAAATGGTGGTACGGAAATTTCACCGTCGGCGGAGAACGGAAGTACGTCAATCTGGGCGTGGAAATTTGCGGCCGCGTTCCGGCATCACTGAAAGAGACCGGGGATGTCGCGTTTGAACGGTCGCGCATGAGAGCCCAGCTTAAACTGGATACCTTCAAAAAAGATGCCCACAGTCGAAAGTCAGCGGTGCACCACCTGCAGGAACTCTACGAGATCAAAGCCGGTGAAGAGCTTGTCCAGATCCCGCTGGCCGATATGGCAGAACACTGGAGCCTGCTGCCGACAAAAAAGAAACGCTGCCCGCTCCGGACAAACAATCAGCTGGCAACCATCCGTCAGTTCCGGGAGTTCATGGAAGCAAAGTTTCCCCAAGCAAAAACGATGTCGCAGATTACCCGCAAGATGGCATTGGCATGGATGAAGAGCTTGGATGATCTGGGAATGGCTGGTGCCACCTACAACACGAAGCTTTCCCTGCTGAAAGGGATTTTTGAAAAGCTCGGGCCGGAAGCGGGCGTGCTGACAAATCCCTTCAACGGCATTCCCTTCCATGAAACCAACACGATGCACCGTCAGCCGTTCACACAGAAAGAACTCAACGCCATTCTGGAGCACTGCGATGAACTGATCCGTCCGGTGGTTCTGACGGGCATGTGCACAGCGATGCGGCGCGGGGACTGCGCCATGCTGAAATGGGAGTCGGTCGATCTGGAAAACGGGTTCATTTCGGTGAAGACCTCCAAGACCGGAGAGCTGGCGGAAATTCCGCTCTTTCCTCTTCTGCGGGCCGAACTGGAAAAACTGCCGCGCACCAGTGTCTACGTTTTTCCCGAGGTGGCGAAAATGTACAAGACTAACCTGATGGGGCTGACATGGCGTTTCAAGAAGGCGATCAACGATGCCAAGATTGAAGGCGCCGTGATTGAGCGGGATGATGCCATGCAAAAGGCCAGTGTGAAGGATTTCCACTCGCTGCGGACAACGTGGATTACGATGGCTCTTTCCGCCGGTGTGCCGATGGAGCTGGTTCGACGGGTGACGGGCCACTCGACGGTCGATGTCGTGTTGAAGCACTATTTCCGGCCCGGCAGAGAAGCTTTTAAACTGGCTCTGGAAACGGCGATGGCGAAGATGCTGACGGCGGGAGAGATGCCGGAGGACAGAGATCAGAAGACAGAGGACGGAGATCAGAAGCCGAACGAAAACATGCAGAAAATGCACAAAAAGATACAAGGGCTTCTTGAGTACAGCGAGGATATGGAAAAGGCTGCAATCCTGAGACGGTTGGCCGAGATTGAGCAGGAAATAGCTACCCAGCTTCGACAGGATCAGGCCGGACAGCCCGCAGAACTGGCGGCATAGATAAAAAAAGGATGGGCGGGGAATCCCCGACCATCCTGCGGCATCCCCCGAGAAGTGCCCTAC
>JAQUXG010000129.1 GCA_028692515.1 Kiritimatiellales bacterium
TGAAGCTTACCGCTAAACCGCCGAAATTTTTACCGGCGCGCCATTAAGCAGATTAAATGAGATCGGACAGCGGGCATCCACTTCGTGAATGAAGGCTTCTTTTTCCTCCACCGTCATGTCGGCGTCAATGTCGGCCAAAATCCGGAACTCTTTAAACCCGACCGGATCGTCTGTCGGTTTGCCGAGCAGTCCGTTGACGTTAATATCGCCTTCAACCGTAATTTTCATGCCGCGCAAGGCAATCCGCTTCTGCATCGCCATAATGCGGGCGATCGTGCCGATGCATCCGGCCAACGAAACCATCAGATATTCCAGTGGTGTCGGCCCGGCATCGGTTCCGCCTGCGTTCGCCGGCTGATCAACAATCACCGTGCGCCCGTGCGAGGTGCACTCGATCTTAAACTTTTCATCCAGTACCGATTCCACTTTTACTGTTTTTGTTGCCATAAATAACTCCTTTTAACGGCCCCCATCGTAATTGCCCGTAGACGAGGCTTCCAGCCTTGTTATCACAAACAACACGTTTCGCATGCGCGAACGAGGCTGGAAGCCTCGTCTACAAAAGAGATGTCGCATCCACATCCACAGAAACTTTGACCGTTTTCGGCCACTTCATCGCTTTTGAGGCCGCACGGATTGCATCGTTCATCGATTTTACCCGCACCGACCGCAATAAAATCTGCCAGCGGTATTCCCCTCGCATCCGCGCAATCGGGGCAGGCATCGCCGGTGATACAATGATCCCTTTGGGCAGATCCTTTTCCAAACCTTGGAAACCGGTATCGCCCTCGCGCCGCAAAGCGCTGAAATGCAGCCTGGCTGCTTCCAAGCATTGGAAAAACTTCTCGGCGGCTTTTTCAACCTCTGCATCGTCTTTGCCGCGCAGCGTAATACAGGTCAGATGAGTATACGGCGGATACTCCAGTTCTTTACGAAATGCCATTTCCTGATCACAAAAGCCCTCAAAATCCATCCGCCGCGCAGCCTGTACCGCCGGATGGTGCGGCGTATAGGTCTGCACAATCACTTCGCCGCTCACCTCGCCGCGCCCTGCGCGACCCGCGACCTGCGTCAACAGCTGGAAAACCCGTTCACCCGCGCGGAAATCAGCCATATGCAACGCATGGTCGGGATTCACCACGCCAACCAGCGTCACGTTTGGAAAATCGAGCCCTTTAGCGATCATCTGCGTGCCGATCAAAATATCAATTTTCCCGGTGCGGAATTTTGCCAGCACATCGCGGTGCGCGTTCTTCCGCCGCATCGTGTCGGAATCCATCCGGGCAATCCGTGCTTTTGGAAATAACTTCAGCATCACTTCTTCAATTTTTTCGGTGCCCGCGCCTGCATAACGGAATTCCGGCGAGTTGCAGGATGGACAACGAAGCGGGGCTGGCTTTTCTTCGCCGCAAATGTGACAGACCAGCCGCGCACGGGCTTTATGGAACGTCATGCCGACACTGCAATGATCGCACTCGGTCACAAAGCCGCACTCGGGGCAAAGCAGCGAGGCGGAAAAGCCGCGCCGGTTCAGAAAAATCATCGTCTGCTCGGCACGGTCGAGACGGCAGCGGATCGCTTCGACCAGCTCACGCGAAAAGAGAACCGGCTTGCCCTCCTGTTGCGCCGCAATGCGCATATCGACAATCCGCATCATCGGCATGCGGCGGTCATCCACCCGGATCGGCAGGTCGGCGTAGCGATACTTGCCGCCCTTTGCATTGGAATAGGATTCCAGTGCGGGCGTCGCCGAACCGAGCACCACGGTGCATTTTTCGAGCCGCCCGCGCATCACCGCCATATCGCGGGCGCTATAGCGCGGAGCTTCGTCCTGTTTGTAGGTCGGCTCGTGTTCCTCGTCTACGACAATCAGGCCGAGGTTGTGAGCCGGCGCGAAAAGCGCCGAACGTGCGCCGACCACAATCTGCGCTTCGCCGGAACGAATGCGGTGCCATTCATCGTAGCGCTCTCCGTCGGAAAGCGAGCTGTGCAGAACGGCAACGCGTTCCGGCTTGTCAGCAAAGCGCGAGCGGAAACGGTCAACGGTCTGCGGAGTCAGCGCGATTTCCGGAACCAGCACAATCGCGCCGCGTCCCTGCTCGAGCGCATGGGAAATCGCCTGAAGATAAACCTCGGTCTTGCCGGAACCGGTTACGCCGTGAAGCAGCACAACCGGCGGCTCCGGTTCATCCATTGCCGCAAGTATCTGCTTCAGCGCAACCGTCTGCTGATCCATCAATGGAAGCGGATCGGTCTTCAGCAGTTCAACGCCCTCGTGCGGGTCGCGATAAACCGACTCATTGGAAATGGTTACCAGTCCCTTTTTCTCCAGTGTTTTGATGGTTGCCGCAGAAACTTCTGCGGCAGCCGCCAGCTCCGACAGGAGCATCGGACCGTTTTTTTTCAACCATTGGAAAACCGCCTGCTGTTTGGGAGTCAGTTTGTCGTAGACGAGGCCTCCAGCCTCGTTCGCATCAGCCATGCGTTCCGGTTTGTACAGAACGAGGCTGGAAGCCTCGTCTACATTTAGCGAAACCATCAACTGCTTCTTTCCGCCGCTTTCCTTGTTGCGGACGACGGCGGGGAGAACCGCGCGAACGCAGACTTCAAAGGGGGCGAGATAATACGCCGACATCCAGCGCGCCAGCTCCATCACGGTCTCAGTCACCAGTGATTTATCGCCCAGCACTTTGCCAATGGGCTTAAGGTCGGCAAAAGACGATTTATCCGCGAAACCGACCACAAAGCCGGTTACATTGCGCAAGCGAAACGGCACCTCGACCCGCGAGCCGATTTCGACCAGCGGCCGGAGCGGTTCGGGGATTAGATAGTCGAACTCCCGGTTCAACGAGAGGTCAACAGCGACTTTGGCGATGCGGTTCATTGGAAAAAGAGAGTAGCCACGAAACACACGAAAAGACACAAAAAATAAGCAGCCAAAGCCGCTTACTCTCCGATAATTTTGACGAGGACGCGCTTGTCGCGCAGGCCGTCGAATTCGCCGTAGAAAATCTGCTCCCATGGGCCGAAATCGAGTTTTCCGTCCGTAACGGCGCAGACGACTTCACGCCCCATGATCTGGCGCTTGAGATGGGCATCGGCATTGTCTTCGAACCCATTGTGGGCGTACTGGCTGTGCGGTTTTTCCGGCGCCAGTTTTTCGAGCCACTTTTCAAAGTCCTGATGCAGGCCACCCTCGTCGTCGTTGATAAAGACGCTGGCGGTAATGTGCATGGCATTGACGAGGCAGAGCCCCTCTTTAATGCCACTTTCACGCAGACACTCACTCACGTCGGGCGTGATGTTGATAAACGAGCGCCGTTGCGGCACCTTAAACCAGAGTTCCTTGCGATAGGACTTCACAGCTTGATTCGCTTGGCGGATTTCCAAAGTTGTTCGAGATCGTAGAGGTTGCGCATTTCGAAACTGAATACGTGAACCATCACGCCGTCATAATCGACAATGACCCAGCCGCTGTCGCCGGTACCGGCGGCGCGGAATCCTTTGTACTGCTCGTTTTTATAGAGCCGCTGCAGGCCGTCGCCGAGCGCCTTCAAATGCGGAGCATTGGCGGCGGTGGCAATTACAAAATAGTCGGAGAGATTCGCCAGCGGCTGAAGGTCGAGCACGGCAATGTTTTCGGCCTTCCTGGCATCGAGAAATTGTACCGCTTTCTGAACCACTTCGGGCAGAGAGGCCAGACCGGCCGGTTTCTTAGGAGCGGCCGTTGCAACCTTCGGTGCAGCTTTCACGGTTTTGGGCGCAGCCTTTGGATCAACTTTGGCTTTCGGGGCCGCTTTAGCAGTCTTCGGAGCCGCCTTGGCGGGTTTCTTGACAGGGGCCTTTTCCGGGGTGACCTTTTTCACCGTTTTCTTTACGACCTTCTTCACAGCCTTCGTCTTTTTCTCTGTCACCTTTTTCATCATGATCCTCCAGCTTCCAGTTTCAACCCCGACAGAATTTTTAACAGAAGGAAACAAAGGAAATGAAGGGCTCTGCCCCTTGTTCTCTTCGTTACCTTCTGTAAAAAACATTACGTGTAGAGGTGATGTTCTGCGATATACATTTCCACTTCAGGCGGCACAAGATAGCGGATACTCAGCCCCTCCGCCAGCCTCATCCGGATCTCGGAGGCCGAAATTTCGATCTCGTGAATCCGGATCAGCCGCTCCAAAAGCTGTTTTTTCCAAACATTGGAAAGCTGGATCTGCTCCGCGACCCGCGCCGGGTTCTCGCCGCCGCGCGCGAACGGAACAATCGTCCAGTTTTTGAGCAATTCATCGACGTTTCGCCACGAATGCAGAATGGTGAGCGAATCAAGGCCAACAATAAAAAACATCTCGGCACCGGGATGCTCCGCCTGAATCTGCGTCATGGTGTCGAAGGTGTAGGAAACTCCGCCACGCTGAAGCTCCATATTGGACACTTCAAAGCTCAGATTACCTTCGGTCGCCAGCTGGAGCATTTCGAAGCGCTGTTGTCCGTCGGCCAGCGTCTTGCCCTGCTTGTGCGGCGGAATTGCGGCGGGCACAAAGATGAGCCGGTCGAGCTCCAGCTGCTCGACGGCGTCCTGCGCAATCGTCAGGTGCCCCATGTGCACCGGATCAAACGACCCGCCGAACACCCCGATTTTTTCTGATCTGTTTTTATCCATTTTTAAACAGCGGTCACTTACCGGCTTTTTTAATTGCCTGGGTTAAGCAAGAGGCCAAAACCTGAACCGATGGCTCGCGCAGAATATCACGATGTCCGCCGGGAACCAGATAGATGTCCTGATCTTCGGTCAGCGCGCCCCACTCCATGGTCATATCGGGGAGGAACCACGATGCCAGATTATCCGAACGGAAAATCGCGACATGACCGGGATAAAAGCGGGGATAATATTTCAGCGCGGCATCGCGATTACGGCGGTAAACCTCTTCGCGGTTGGCCAGCACCCCCTCATTCATCTGCACGCCATCGAGCATTTTGACGGCATCGGCGGCATCATCATGGAACAGCCGTTTAAACCGCTCACAAAGAATTTCGATCCACTCCCGGAAACCGATCACGCGCATCAGCTGAATCCGCCGCCAGTAAAAATCTTTTCGCCGTTCGGAGGGCGGATAGGCCCAGGCATCAATCAGCGCCAGTAATTTCACCTCGCACCCCTGATCCTTCAGCTGGCGCGCCATTTCCATGGCCACTTATCCGCCGTAACACCAGCCGCCCAGCAGATAAGGCCCGTCCGGCAGAAATTCGCGCAATACTGACACATAGTGAGTGGCCATTTCCGGAATGGTGGAGTGTACCTTGTCCGGATCAACCAGTCCGAGCGACTGAAAACCGTAAACCGGCTGATCCGTCGGCAGATTATGAACCAAATTGGAATAGCCCAGCAGGTCGCCGGGTGCGCTGTGCAACAGGAAGAACGGAGTATGGTTCGCCGCGCCGTCTTTGAGGCAGACCAGCGATTTATATTCCGTGCCTCCGCCGCGCAGACCGACCACTTCCGCCATCTGTTCGACAGTCGGATACTGAAACAGCTGTGCAACGGTCAGCGACAGACCG
>JAQUXG010000130.1 GCA_028692515.1 Kiritimatiellales bacterium
TCCGTATAGGCCTTAAGCAGGCCCGTGTCTTGCGGCGACAGGGTCAGACAGGTTTCAAGAGCGGCGACGGCATCATTCGTTCTGCCGGAATTCTGATAAAGCTGCGCCAGATTTTTATAACATCCGGCGAGATCCGGCTGCATCGAAAGCGCTTTTTTCAACAGCGCTTCGGCCTGCTCATACTGTTCGGTTCCAATATATGCCGCACCCAGATTATTCAGCACGTCGATTGACGGATCTTCCTCCAGCGCCAGCTGAAGCTGCTCAACCGCCGGTTCAAAAAACTGCTGTTGCAGATAAACAGCGCCCAGAGCATGGTGAATGCCCAAAAGATGCGGAAAAATTTTCAGAGCGACTTCAAAGTATTTTTGTGCTGTCGCCCAATCCTTTTGCCGGGCCGCCTGCGCTCCCATGATGAGGTGGTACGCCGCATTTTTCACCCACTTCCCGGACAAGATCTGTTCGCCGACAGGGCCGTCGCCGCTGTCCATCTGCTCTGCCGCCTGTCGGTACTCCAGCGCCCACAGCTCATCTGCGGGGAGGGTATAGATGGCGGTATAAGCTGGCTGGTAAATTACAGGTTTTTCAAAAGGCTCTTTCGGGAGATATTCCCTAATCACGGACACCGCCAGTGTACCCAGCAGGATGAGCACCAAAACCCCGCCGGAAAAATTGAAAATCTGCTGCCGGCGAAGTTCGCGGCCGATCGTCTCCTGAATCGTCTGAGAAGAATTCTCCTCAGGCGGAGCACTCTTCGCCTGATAGATATCCCTGAGATCTATGTCTGGTCTGTTCATAGGCATCTAATAAAACCCGGTCTGAAAAAATTAGACACGATACTCCTGCCGCATCGCGGCATCGGCCAGAACCAGTGCCGCCATCGACTCCACAATTGGAATCGCGCGCGGCAGCACGCACGGATCATGCCGCCCCTTCGCCTCCAGCGTCACCGAATGTCCATCCAGCGCCGCCGTATCCTGCGCCAGCCCGATCGTCGCCACCGGCTTGATCGCAATTCGGAACACCACCGGCTCACCGTTCGAAATTCCGCCCTGCACCCCGCCGCTGTAATTTGTGACGGTCCCGAGCCGTCCGGTTTTCTGCACAAACGCATCATTATGCTGCGACCCGCGCATCAGCGTGCCGGCAAATCCCGATCCGATCTCGAAGCCCTTCACCGCCGGAATCGAAAGCATCGCCTGCGCCAGCTTCGCTTCCAGCTTTTCAAACACCGGTTCACCCAATCCGGCGGGGAATCCCCGGCAGATACAAGTCAATGTGCCGCCCAGCGAATCCTTTTCATCGCGAGCTTTTTCAATCGCGGCAATCATCCGTTGCGCCGTTGCTTCATCCGGACAGCGCACCAGATTGGAATCCACCAGCTCACGGGTTAGACCTTCGGCATCGATTTCCGGTGCGGCAATTTTTCCGACCGAGCTCACGTAGGCCACAATCGAAACGTCCCCGAAGCGCGTCTTCAGCCACTTCTCC
The DNA here is from genome assembly GCA_028692515.1 of Kiritimatiellales bacterium. Lineage (GTDB taxonomy): Bacteria > Verrucomicrobiota > Kiritimatiellia > Kiritimatiellales > Tichowtungiaceae > Tichowtungia. The sequence goes on from JAQUXG010000130.1 coordinate 1,492, forward strand.
GCAATCGCACCAGCCGCCACGCGGCCGATCGTCTCGCGTGCGCTTGACCGGCCGCCACCGCTCGACGCCTTCACGCCGTACTTCATCAAATAGGTATAATCCGCATGCGACGGGCGTGGAACGGATGTCATCTCGCCGTAGTCGCCGGGACGCTGGTCGCGGTTATTCACCGACAGGCCGATCGGTGTGCCCAGCGTGATCCCGTTTTCTGTTCCCGAAAGAATCGTCACCTGATCCGCTTCATCGCGCGGCGTCGTCAGCGTGCTTTGCCCGGGACGGCGGCGGTTCAGCTGCGGTTGAATATCCGCCTCCGTCAGCGGCAGATTGGCGGGGCATCCGTCCACAATCGCGCCGACAGACTTCCCGTGTGATTCGCCAAATGTAGTCGTTCTGAAAAGTGTGCCGAATGTACTGCTCATATCCGTTTCTCCCTGAACTTTTCCAAACATTGGAAAAAAACTGCAAAATCCGGCCGCGCCGGTTCCAACGATTGGAAGGGTTATACGCTGTTTTTCCAAGGTTTGGAAAAATTTTCCGTCATTTTTCCAAGGCTTGGAAAACCCTGTCAAAACCAAGGGTTTAGGAAACGCTGGCTTTCACGGCATACATCCGTTAAAACCCGCTCCATGAATTCCAGCAGTCATACACCTGTCGCCGAACAAACAAGAGAAGTGATCCGCATCACCTGGCTTGGTATGATCATCAACGTTCTGCTTACGATCCTGAAATTTGTCTTCGGGATACTCGGCCGCAGTCAGGCGGCTGTCGCCGATGCGGTCCACAGCTTTTCCGATTTGGGAACCGATCTGGCCGTCCTTTTCGGTGTCCGGCTCTGGTCTGCGCCGGCCGATGACTGTCATCCCTACGGACATCGTCGCATCGAAACACTCATCACCGTCCTCATCGGCGCGGCACTGGCCGTTGTTGCGGTCGGCTTCAGTATTGACGCCGTCGACAAACTGCGCCATCCGCCGGCCGAGGCCGCCACCCTGATCGCGCTCACCGGCTCGTTGCTCACCATCTTTCTGAAAGAGTGGCTCTTCCGCGCCACCCGTAAAGTTGGACACCGCGTCAACTCTCCGGCCGTTATTGCCAATGCCTGGCATCACCGCTCCGACGCCTTCAGCTCCATTCCCGTCATCATTGCGGTCAGCGCCTCTGCCTTTAATCCCGAGTGGCACTTCCTCGACCAGATTGGCGCGCTCATCGTTGCCGCCATGATTCTCAAAGCGGCGTGGGACATCGTCAAACCCGCGCTGGCCGAACTCATCGACTCCGGCGCTTCGGCTCCGGACTATCAGCAGATCGTCGACTTGGCGCAGAGTGTCGCGGGGATCATTTCTGTGCATAAAGTCCGCACCCGCCGCAGCGGCGCGGGACTCTATGTCGACCTGCATGCGATGGTGGATGGGTCCATCACCGTTCACGCCGGGCACGACATCGCCACGCAACTCCAGCGCAAACTCATCGTCAACGGCCCCTCCGTCGCCGACGTCGTCGTCCACATCGAACCCGATCACAAATGAAAAAGCGCGCTGCAGTTGGAATGAGCGGCGGCACGGACAGCTCCGTGGCGGCCGCGCTGCTTGTCGAGCAGGGGTGGGAAGTCATCGGCCTCACCGCCCACATGTGGAAAGAAGGCTCGCGCTGCTGTTCACTCGAAGATGTCACCCGGGCACAGAAAGTCTGCGCCGCGCTCGGTATTCGGCACTATGTCGTCAACGCGCAGGATCGCTTCACCGAGCGCGTCGTCACCCCGTTCGTCGACGAATACGTCGCCGGCCGCACGCCGTCGCCCTGCATTTCTTGTAACCAGTTCATCAAATTCGGCTTTCTGCTCGACCGCGCCGCGCAGCTCGATTGCGACGTCCTCGCCACCGGACACTACGCCCGCATCGAAGAGCGCGACGGCCTGTTCCACTTAATGCGCGCCATCGATCCCAAAAAAGACCAGACCTATTTCCTCAGCCGTCTCTCGCAGCGACAGCTCGCGCACATCGCCTTTCCGCTCGGCGACTGGACCAAAGAGCAGGTCAAAAAATGGTCGGCTGATCATAATCTGCCGATCGTTCCGCGCGGCGAAAGTCAGGATCTCTGTTTCGTCGAAGCCGGGAAATACGCCGAATTCATCGAAGGTCGCGCGCCGGACGTGAAGAAAAAAGGCAAAGTGCTCGACGAACACGGCAACGAACTCGCCGAACACGAAGGAATTCATCGCTTCACCGTTGGACAGCGCGGCGGAACCGGCGTCGCCGTCGGCCAGCGCATCTATGTCCGCAACATTGACGCCGATAAAAACGAAGTCACGCTTGCGCCGCGCGAAAGCCTCATGCAATCCGAGTGTCTCGTCACGGACGCCCACTGGATTTCAGGAACTTTTCCAATGTCTGGAAACCTCACCGTTCAGCCGCGCTACGGCCATCGCGGCGCGCCTGCCGCGATTGAAAAAATCAGCGACACCGAATTCAAAGTCGTCTTTGAAGAACCGCAATTCGCCCTCACGCCCGGCCAGGCCGCTGTCGTCTATTCCGGCGACGAAGTCCTCGGCGGCGGCTGGATCGGATGAGGATTATTCTCCGATGTCCTCAGACCAGAGCGTCGGATTGTTTTTGATAAATTCACGCATCAGCTCTTCGCACTCCGGATTGTGCAGAATGATCACGTTCACACCCCGTTCCCGGAGCAGATTCTCTTCGCCCATGAAGGTCCTGTTTTCTCCGATCACTACCGTGGGAATTTTATAAAGCAGAATCGCGCCGGAACACATGGCACAGGGCGACAGGGTCGTGTACAGAACGCAATGCTGATATTCCTTTGCCGTCATTCTACCGGCGGATTCCAGTGCATCCATCTCTGCGTGTCGGATCGCACTGCTGAGTTGAACGCGCCGATTATGCCCGCGCCCGACGATTTGATTATCCAGAACCAATACAGATCCGATCGGAATGCCCCCTTCCGCAAGGCCTTGTTTTGCCTCCGCCAACGCCTCATTCATAAATTCTGCGTATTGCATATCGGTTCATCCTGTTCGTGTTAATAGCAATCTCGTTACAGATGGCGAAGTGTAGCAGGGTCTAAGAGGTGTGAAAAGAGGTTCTCCAAAAAGCCCCATGTGACAGAATGTTTCGGCAGAATCATTTGTGGGCAGAATGATTTTTATAACAAGGCCCCCCTGAAGAATTTATTATTCTGCCCGCAAATCATTCTGCCTGATTTATTTGTGAGGAATGGAGTTGTGGCGTGTTGGATGGCTGAACATCTCGGATCAGCGTTCGGTGGCGGAGCCGCTGATCAGCTGAATTCGTTTGTTCGACTAGTTATCTAATTTCGTTTGCCCATATGGTGACTAATTTTTCATCTTGATCGTAGAAACAGAGGTACTCATTGAAGCTTAACCATCCGCAAGGAATCGTCATGTCGTCTAGAAAAACGATTTTTGCGGCCACCTCGGCTGGAAGTTTGCTGTAAACCGATTTGTGGCGAACAGGCCATTCATCCAAGTTGCTTACATAATATCTCGGACGTTGTGACCACTCTCTTGGAGGAATCTTCAAAAATTCAGCGTTCATTAAAACTGTTCTGACATCGTTGGTCGTCATGCCGGGATGAATCAACGGAGTGATATCGCGGGTCAAGGGAACTGGACGCGTATCAGATGCGCAGCCTAGTTGAAGAGCAATGGTTAAAAATATAAGGATGTATTTCATTTCTTCCTCATGACGAACGTTTAATGAGCGACGGTCGTAGTTTATGTGTCGGGCGGTTAATCGTCAATTCAGAGGACGAAAAAGCGCGAGCGTGTCCAAGCGTGCGAAGCATCCTGTTAATCCTGTAATCCTGTCAAAAATGAAGTTTATCTTCTGAATTGTAGCCGCGATCCGTGATCGCGGAGAGGAGACAAACCATTTTGCCTTTCGCTTCGCTCGTTGCCGTCCTGCTTTTAGCAGTCCAGCCTCTGCCTGCGGCGGTCATAGTTCATCATTCATCCTTCTCTCTTAATCGGATCCAAGACCCAGCGTTTGTTGAACCAGAAATACTGTT
>JAQUXG010000131.1 GCA_028692515.1 Kiritimatiellales bacterium
GGATGAAGTCGGTCGGCGAGAAGATGGGGCGGAAAAGACCGAGATTGAGAATGTCGGGGCAGTCGTAGCCGGTGGTCATCATGCCGACCGTTACACAGACACGGGCTTTGCTGGTTTTATAGGCGGGGATGACGTTCGAATTGCCAAGAAGCTTGTTGTTGGCGAAGTTGATTGTCATCTGCTGGGCATCGGAAATCTGTGAGGTGACTTGTACGGCGAAGTCGGATTGGTATTTGCCGGGGAACATGCGGTCGGCCATCTGGTTGAGAATCTGCGCCAGCTTGGCGGCGTGATTCTGGCTGACCGCGAAAATGATGGACTTTCCGATTTCACCACTGACCGGATCGCGCAGGGCGTGTTCCAGAAAGGTTTTGCAGAAGAGCTGGTTGGTGGCGTCGGCAAAGAAACGCTTTTCGAACTCACGCTGTTTAAATGCCTCCTGCTGGTCTTCACCGGCATCGTCGGTGAACGAAACGACAAAACCTTCTTCGGAAAGAAGTTCGGTGGTAATTTCCGTGCGGGCATCCACAACGGTCGGATTGATCAAGAATCCTTCCTTTACGCCGTCAAGCAGAGTGTAACGGAAGGTCGGCTGGCTGTTTTCGCAGCCGAAGGTGCGGTAGGTGTCGAGCAGCAGGCGGCGCTCGGTTTCGCGCGGGTCGCGAGTGGTCGACGAAGCTTTGTTGAATCGCTTGAGGTAGTCGCGCGGAGTGGCGGTCAGGCCGAGCTTGTAGCCGATGAAATAATCGAAGACGGCGCGGGCGTTGCCGCCGATCGAGCGGTGCGCTTCGTCAGAAATGACCAGATCAAAGTCGGTCGGCGAAAAGAGCCGCTGGTATTTGTTGTTGAAGAGCAGCGACTGCACCGTGGTAACGACGATTTCCGCGTGACGCCAGTCGTCACGGTTCTCTTTGTAGATAACGGTCTTGAAGTCGGCGGACAGCAATCCTTTGAACGCTTTGCATGCCTGATCCTCCAGTTCGAGGCGATCCACCAGAAACAGCACGCGCCGGGCATTGCCGGAACGGAGGAAGAGCTTAATAACGGCGGCGGCAGTCAGAGTTTTTCCGGTGCCCGTGGCCATTTCGAATAGAAAGCGGTCTGCGCCATTTTTGACGGCCTGTTGCAGTTTAGAAATGGCCTTCAACTGATAGGGCCGCAAGAAACGCAGTTTATTGGTCAGGATGTAGCCGGGACGTTCCGCCTCATTGCGCCATGCCGCTTCGGATTGGTAATTCGGGCGTTGCGTCAGCGCGATATAGTCGGCACCGACCTGTTCCTCGATGAGTTGTTGCGGGTTCGGCGCTGTCTGTTTGTAACCGGCCACGGAGTCCGGTGCAGGGAAAGATGTGATGTGGTATGGGTTACCACGCTCCAAATCCCAGAAATAGTGCAGATTGCCGTTGGAGAGGATCACAAATCGGCAGTTCTGGGCCTTGGCATATTTGCGGGCTTGTTCCTTGCCGACGAGCGGGTTTTTGTCCTCTGACTTAGCCTCAAGAACGATCAGCGGAAACCCTTTGCCGTCCAGTAGCAGGAAATCAATAAATCCCTTTTTTGCTTTCTCGAAGTTTTCGCCGAGATCATCGAGCACCTGTTTTGTGAGCGTGACGCTGGGTTCGAGTTGAATATTCGCAGACCCAGTGGAGTCCGCGAAGAAACGCCACCCCGCCGCTTCGAGCAGCTTGTTGATTTTGATGCGGGCGGTAGCTTCTTTCATTCGATCACTCTGGTGGTGTCTTAAGCATTGGCTCTTAAATCGTTAACGCCAAAGAATATGCCGTCCAGTCCGCACAAAGACAAGCCGCAAGGCGACTCTTTCCAAGGTTGGGATAAAAAGTTTCCAATCCTTGGAAAAGTCCGTCGCGCTGGATTTATTCGGCTCATAAAAAAGAAAATTATGAGCCGAATAGGAACGCTATTCGGCTCACGGGAGAATCATTTATCCGTTTTAATCCGCGTGATCTGCGGTTAGATTTTCAATTTTTCGGCAGGCGGAGGGTGAAGATGGAACCGCGGTCGGGTTCGCTCTGGACGTCGATTGTTCCGCCGTGGGCTTCGATGATGGCGCGGACGAGGCTGAGGCCGAGTCCGAGGCCGGGGGTGGTGCGGCTCTGCTCGGCGCGGTAAAGGCGATCCCATATTTTCGGCAGGTCTTCCTGAGCGATTCCCTGTCCATGATCCTGAACGGAGAGCGTGACGACGTTATCTTCCGACGATCCGGTGAGCGTGACGGAACTTCCGTCGGGACTGTATTTGAGGGCGTTGTCGATGAGGTTGGCGATGCATTGGCGGAGCCGGATGCGGTCGGCACTAACCGTACACTCGGTCGGCACGTCATTTTTGAGTTCAATGCGGCGTTCTTCAGCAAGGAGTGAATAAAGCTCGATGACTTCGCCGGCCAGTTCATGCAGAGAGACTTCTTCGCGGTCGAGACGCAGGCTGCCGGTGCCGGCTTCGGCGAGGTCCATCAGCGCATTGAGCATGTGAAGAATCTGTTCGGATTCTTCGACGCAGTCGGCGAGCGCATCCTGCATGACACCGGCCTCATTTTCGGGCAGCTGGAGCGCGCGTTCAGCGGAGTTGCGCAGATGAGTCATGGGTGTGCGCAGATCGTGCGCGACGTTGTCGAGGGTTTCGCGGGAGCCGCGGATGAGTTTTTCGTTCTGGTCGAGCATGCGGTTGAACATGGTGGTGAGCGCGTCGAGTTCGCCGCGGTTGGTGCGGGAGGGAACGCGGCGCTGCAGGTCGCCGGTGGCAAGAATATGCCGGACGGTGTCGATGAGCGCGTGCAGCGGCGCGAGGGCGCTGCGGGTGACGAGCCAGCCGGTGAGGAGACTGAAGAAGACGGCAGGCAGGAAAATATTGAAGGCGGTTTTGCGGAAGTTGGAAAGCACGAGGCGGCTTTCGGTGTTGTTGCGGCCGACCTGAAGATAGAGGCCGGGCGCGAGCGGCGTGGTACCGACGATCCAGCTTCCGCTGTTTTCCTCGCGGAACAGTTCGTTCCAGCTCAACGGATTGGTTGGAAGATGTCCGCCGGTTTTTTTGTCGAGCAGGTTCCAGAGCTGGTGCGTGACCGTGATAAAGCGAACCTGATTGTTCTGATCAATGATGCGGACAAATGCCGATTCCGGTGAAGGATTGACCTGCTGGCTGAAGTGGGAGGCGATGGCCTGAACACCGCCGCGTTCAAAGAGGGATTTAAACTGCGAAGTTTGCGCGCTGATGACTTCGTGGTCGCGGTTCTGGACGACAACCCGGACGAGCTGATAGGTGACGGCGAAGAGCGCGGCGAGCGAAATACAGAGCGCGACGGTGTAGATCAGTGCCAGCCGCAGGCTGAAGGCCATCCGGACGGGTTTATTTTTTTCTGAGGACATAGCCGGCTCCGCGAACGGTGTGAATCAGTTTTTCTTCAAAGTCATGGTCAACATGGTTGCGCAGACGGCAGACGAGCACATCGACGACGTTGGTTTGCGGGTCAAAGCTGTAGTCGTAGACATTTTCGAGTATGGCGGTTTTTGTGACGACGCGGCCGGCGTTTCGCATCAGGTATTCAAGCAGTGCGTATTCGCGCGGCTGGAGTTCGATGGTTTGTCCTTCGCGCTCGACGGTGCGGCGGGCGATGTCGAGGGTGAGTCCTTCGACGCAGAGAAGCATGGGTTCGGGGGTGCGGCTGGTGCGGCGCAGCAGGGTCTGGACGCGCACCAGCAGTTCGGAAAAGGAGAAGGGTTTGACCATGTAGTCGTCACCGCCTGCCTGCAGCCCTTTGATCCGGTCGTCGACGGAGCGTTTTGCGCTGAGGATCAATACCGGTGTATTAAATTTTTCCGCGCGAAGCTGTCCGATCATTTCCAGTCCGTCGAGTTTCGGCAGCATGAGATCGGCGATGATGGCATCATAAAACCCCTGCCGGGCGAGCAATAAACCTTCTTCGCCGTTGGCGGCAACGTCCACGGCATAGCTGTTTTCCCGGAATCCCTTTTCCAGGAACGATGAAATTTTCAGGTCATCTTCAATGATGAGAATTCGCACAGCAATCTCCTGTCTGCAACTACGTTCAGAGCTAATACCCGCACTTCGATTTTGTCAACGGTCTGCATGATTACCTCTTTGTAATGCAGAGGAAAGGGTGGCGCAAGGCGGGCGCTGTCTATTACACGCAGACAATGAAAAGGAGGCGATGCCCATGGAAGAGAACAAGATCCGAAACGAAACCGGAATGCAGAGTTCAAAACAATCAAACCCACGGAGGTGTATTATGAAACGAGCGAGTGTAATGAGAAATCCCCATACAGCCGGTATTGCGGCTGGAGCCATCATCGTCGTGGTGGTTCTGACGGCCGGTGCGGCATGGGCCGGAAAAGACAACGGGAAGATCGACGTGAAAACCGATGCGTCCGCCGTGCAGACGGCGGCGGAACCGCAGGCTCTGGACACGCTTAATCCGGTACGCGAAATGATTCAGATGCGTCGCGAAATGAACCGGCTTTTCGGTCAGCCGTTCGCCACATTCAGCGTGATGCCTCAGCTGGACGAAGAGCTGGCCAACGGCTTTGCTCAGCCGAGCATGGATCTTCGCGAGCAGGCCGATGCGTATCATGTGCAGATGGATCTTCCCGGGATGGATAAATCCGGGATCACCGTGGAGGTGAAGGACAATATCCTGACTGTGAAGGCGGAACGTAAGCAGGAGACCACCAAAAAAGACGGCGATAAGGTGCTGATGCAGGAACGCTCCAGCGGATTCATGAGCCGTGCGGTAATGCTGGCCAAGCCGGTTGACGCGACGAAGGTCGCCGCTGAGTACAAAGACGGCGTGCTGCAGATCACGCTGCCGAAGGTGCAGGTCGATCAGGCGCCGCAGAAGGTGGAGATTAAGTGAACGCAGACGGCCGGGCGCATCACGCCCGGCCGGTCTGTTTAACGGCGGAAGATTACGCCGCTGTAATGTTGGTGAAAGAATTATGTAAGAGAGAATCCGGTAACGTATCCCCGTAAATTCCCGGAAAGGAATTCGTTTATGAAACAGTCACAGCCATCCTGTCAGATTCAGTTTCGCCACATGCCCAAATTAAACATGATGCATCAACTGGTCATGCAGCAGTTGAAACGGTTTGCCGACTATTCCCGTTGCGAAGTCGTGATTGATGAGAGCCGGCACGGGCGCAGCGGCATTTATGATATCTCCGTGCGGCTCAGCATTCCCGGCGAGCGTCTCTATGCGGCGCATGTTTCTGAAACCAGCGGGACTCGCGATTTTGTGTATGGCGCGGTCAGCTCCGCGTTCGATGACATCAAGCGGCAGCTGGTTAAAAAACGCGGACGGAAACAGCGTCGGCATCATGACCTGCTGATTGAGCAGTTTGCCGCCTGACGGAAACGTGCTTTTTAATCTTTCATCCCGAGTTTTTTTAGCAGCATTGCCGCCGGGCAGAAACCGGTGAAGGCCGACTGAATCAGATTCACGCCGATGAACGCGGTGAACAGCAGCCACCACTTGCTGACGCAGGCAACCAGCAGAACCGAAA